>JAFECO010000081.1 GCA_018242085.1 Pseudomonadota bacterium | reverse complement strand
CCGATCCCCTGCCCGGCCTTTCCGAAGACGCCAAGCGCGACAGGCTTTCGCGGATATCTTACGCCAATTACCTCACCACCATGCTCAAGGCCGACAAGGGCGTGCTTCCTTACTATCAGCACCGCACCGACGATTTGTGGGGCTGCGGCATCGACGCGATTTCGGCGCTGGATTGCTGGGGCGTGGGCTTGCCTGGTTTCGAAGGCCTGAAACTCACCAAGAGGGGCACCACCAAACGCATGGGCTATACGCCCGCGGGCTATTCCTCCACCGGCGGCTCCTATTCCTTCCATTATCCGGACGGCAACGCCTCGATCGCGCGGCTGCTGGTGCGCACGCTGATTCCGGCTGCTATCTCCGGCCACGACGCCCGCGACATCGTGATGGCCAAGGCCGATTACAGCAAACTCGATGTGCCGGGCTCTGCCGTGCGCATCCGCCTCAACCAGATCGCGGTCCGCGCCCGCAATACGGGCAAGCTGGTGGAGGTGGCCTATACCGACGCCAAGGGCGGCAGCAAAGTGATGCGGGTGCGCGCCAAGGATTGCGTGCTGGCCAGCTGGAACATGATGATCCCCTATCTGGTGCCGGAGCTTCCGGCCGCGCAGAAGGCGGCGTTGCACAAGCTGATCAAGACGCCCCTGGTCTACACCAGCGTGGCGCTGAACAATTGGCAGGCCTTCAAGAAGCTGGGCATCCGCAGCGTGGACGCGCCGGGCGGCTATCATTCCAGCTTTGCTCTCAACAACCCGATGGAGATCGGCGGCTATGCGACGCCGCGCGATCCCGCGGGCCCCATGCTGATCCGCATGGTGCGCACGCCCGCCGCGCCCGGCCTGCCCGAACGCGAGCAGCACAAGGCGGGCCGCGCCGAGCTTCTGGCGACGCCGTTCGAGACATTCGAAAAAGAAATCCGCAGCCAACTGGGCCGCACCTTAAGCGCGGGCGGCTTCGATCCGGGCCGCGACATTGCGGGCATCGCCGTCAACCGCTGGCCGCACGGCTATTCGCCGGAATATAATGCGCTGAGCGACGGCGGCACCAATCAAGACACGCCCAACATCGCGGGCCGCAAGCAATTCGGCCGCATCGCCATCGCCAACGCCGATTCCGGCATGGGCGCCTATACCGATGTCGCGATAGACCAGGCGCACCGGGCCGTGAGCGAACTGCTGGCCCTATAAGCCGTCACACCAAGAGCAGCACCGCCGCGATGATCGCCATGCCGGTCACGATGGCCGGCAGGATGTACCAGCCATGCTGGAAGCGCGGGCTGCGGCCATAATTGCTGAATTCCAGATCGATCAGCTCCGCCTGATCGCGTTTGCGCAGAAAGCTGGGAACCCCGCGGCGTAGACGCGCGGGCCGCGCGCCGAATAGGGGATGATAGAAATGAACCTCCGCCATGACACTCTCCTGTCATGTATGTAACGTTTCAGACGCCCGCCGGTTCTGGCGCGAGGCATCCAAAATCGTAAAATGAAATGGGCGGGTTGCCGTGAAACTCATTCGTCATTGCCCGCGGCTGCGGGCAATCCATGATGATTTTCAGCCATTCAGGCTGTCAGCCAGATCGCGCCAATCCGGATTCTGTCCCAGGATGAGATTTATCTTCCAGGCTCGTGGATATTTCTTGATCCTCTTTTCGCGATGGATGGCGTCGGCGGCCGTTGGGAACTGCTCGAAATACACCAGTCGCTTGACGCCATATTTCCTTGTGAAGCCTTCGACCAGCCCTTCTCGATGTTCATAAACGCGGCGGCTGAGATCGTTCGTCATTCCGGTATAAAGCGTGCCATTGGGTCCACTGGCGAGAATATAGACGTGGAAGACGCGCTCCTTGCGCATGCGCAGCAACCTACTCGCGTGTTTCTTCATGGGTCGCCCGGACAAGCCGGGCGATGACGAAAGGGGGAACCATCAGATCCGATTGGATCAAATAATCAACGAGGCGATCACCAGCACGCCGCCGACAATCGACGGCAGAATATACCAGCCCGGCAGAAAGCGCGCGTCGCGGCCGTAATCGCTGAACTCCAGCTCCAGCAAGGCGGCGTCGTCGCGAATGGCAGGGGCCTGCGCCGCAGCGGGAAAATCGAAGACTTCGACAACCGTCCCAGCGAAGGCCATAACGGCTCCTCACACGCCCCGGAACATTTATATAACGATTCTGTCATGGGCCGGTTCAATTTCGGCACAGCGTCCACAGCGGCCCATGCCGCGCCGCACACGCCGATGATGCAACGCGGCAAGAAGGATTTCCCCGCCGCGATGCCCGGTGCGGTTCAGGCCGCCCGGAAGGTGCGCAGAACCGGCACCGGCGCCGCTTTTTCCGGCTTGGCCGCAGCCGTTTCCTGGCGGGTCATGCTCATCAGCGCGATCGCCTTGGCGACCAGGGCCAGGTGATCATAGGTCGCGCCGTCGCCCGCTTCCAATGCGCGGTCCATCTGTTCGGCGATATGAAATTTCGCCCCGTCGCCATACGCCTCGATCATGCTCGAAGCGGTATTAAGGATTGCCGTGCCGTTCATCGTCTTCTGATGCCCTGTAAGCTGCCACCTGCAGCAAGCGCCCCAATGCGTTCTGCTTAACAGCAGATGGGTAGCGGATGCACTTACGAAAAGTGGCGAGAACTGTCTCAAACCCGCCTTTTGTGTGGCATGGTTTGCAAATCCTTACCGGCCGCAACCCCCACAACCGCGCGGCGGGAATAAGTTCCGCATTGCGAAAGACGCAGGCCCAAAACGCTGCCTTGCGCGTCAACCCTCGATGCATCGCGCTTGGTGAAAGAACGCTTGCGCCAAACATTCTGGATGGCCGGATCAAGCGCGGCCATGGGAGCCGCATCCAAAAAGAAAGGCGGGCCCTTGCGAACCCGCCTTCCGATTCGTTTAGCGCACGCAATGGTGCGCGCCGGATTTTGGTCGCTGGCCAGGAGCGTCGCGCGGAGCGGGCGTATAGCCCGTGAGCACGCGCGACGCCGCCAGCGGCCAAAAGACCAGCGCGATTTACTTGGCTGCGATAAATTCGATTTCGAGTTGGGCTCCCGGCGCCGCCAAAGCATGCACATGGAACGCCGCACGGGCCGGCTTGTTGGGCTGGGCGGCGGTGCCGAACTCGGTCATCCAGACCTTGTTCATGTCCGCGAAGTTCAGGTCCGGGCCCATCAACACCGTGGCCTTGACCACATCGCCAAAGCCGATGCCGGCGACGGCCATCGACTTTTTCAGGTTTTCAAACACCGACTTGGTCTGCTGGGTGCTGTCGCCCCAATTGGCGGGCTGGCCGTTGGCGGGCGGCGTCACCGGGGTGGGCAGCGCGCCCGAGACGAAATAGAGGGTCTTGCCGCCGGTGGGCACGGCCGTGACCGAGACGAACGGGCCATTGGGGTTGCCGCCGAGGCGCTGGATTTCCTGGGCGTTGGCGGCGGTCACCATGCCGGCCAGCACCACGGTGGCGATGGCGATCTTCTTGAAGTTCATTGTCGTCTCCTTGAATGGCAGCGCGCCGGACCATCCGGCGCGCGATTGCGTTCTCCCTGAGGATGGATCTGCGCTCGCCCCTTTGGGGCTTTCCCCTCTTTTTGAACATGCCCGGTCCCACGTTGCGCGGGTGCCGGAACCCCAATAGCCTGTTGGATAAATCGCGCCAAAGCCAGCGCCAAATCTCCCAGGGGCCCCGATTTTTCGATGGACAAGCTCAGTCACCGTCTCGCAACCGCGAATGATTTGCCCGCGCTGCGGACCCTGATGAACGCGGCCATTGCCGAGCTTTTGCCCGCCTTCCTGCCTCCCGCGGAAGTTGAAGCGTCTTTCGCGGTGATGGGGCTGGACACCCAGCTGATCGAGGACGGCACCTATTTCGTGGTGGAGCTGGACGGGGCCATTGCCGGCTGCGGCGGCTGGAGCCGCAGGGCCACCCTGTTCGGGGGCAACCACACGGCGGGGCGCGACGCACGGCTGCTGGATCCCGCGTCCGAGCCGGCGCGGGTGCGGGCGATGTACACCTCGCCCGCCTTCACCCGGCGCGGCGTGGGCCGCCGGATCCTGGACCTGTGCGAAGCCGCGGCGCGGGCCGAAGGATTCACATCGGTCGAGCTGGGCGCCACCATGGGCGGCAAGCCGCTTTATGAAGCCTGCGGCTACCGGCCGATCGAGCTGATGAATGTGCCCACGCCGGGCGGCGTCACCGTTCCGATCCTGCGGATGGGAAAGCCGATTTAAGCGGGTGCCCGGTCAAGTTGTACAAATACTACTTTTTGTTAAGCATATCGGCTTAGCGTTGCTTCGGCCGCCGAACGCGGCGGCGTGTTTTCGTGTGTTGCGTCCTTGATCGAACAGATAAGCAAGGAATGCCCATGACACAGGCGATCAAATCCCAACCCATTCCGCACACGTCGCGGGCCGAAGTGGCCGGTTATGCCGCCGACATGCTGGCGTCGCTGCGCCGCCTGTCGGAGGTGAACGGCATGCCGTTCCTGGCCCATCTGACCGACCTGGCGCGGATCGAAGCGATCCGCAACAGCAAGGCGGACTGAAACGGGATTATCGGACCGAACCGGCCTGGATCATGGTTTCCAGCCGGGCATAGCTGGCCTCCATGCCTTTATCCATGCCGCTCGCCAGCATGGCGGTGCGGGACTCGGTGTTGGGCAATTCCATCCGCATGGTCATCAAGGTGCCCGCGCCGTCGGGCGCGAAGGTCGTCACGATATGATTGTCGGGCGTGGTGGCGGGCAGATGCATCCGCTCCACATGCTCGATCCGGCTGAAAGGCGTAAGCGAGACGAACTCGCCGGTGAGCGAAAAGCCGCCGCCTTTGCCGTTCGACCATTCGTAATGGATCTTGCCGCCGGGCCTGGCCTCGCAGACGCAGACCGGCATGGTCCAGCCGTCGGGCCCCAGCACCCATCTTTGCACGATGGCCGCTTCGGTGTGGGCGCGCCACACCAGTTCGGGCGGGGCCGCAAAATGGCGGGTGACCACCACATGGCGGTCGCCTTCGGTGACAAGAGTGAGGGGCTTGCTCATGGCGCTTTCCTTTTTGGATTTTTCGGCGGCGATGCCATCTCGGCCAGGACCTGGTCCAGCCGGTCGTAATTGCGGGCGAGCGCGGTGCGCAGCATGTCCAGCCATTGATCGACCGCCGCGACCCCATCGGGCGCCAGGCGGCAGGGCCGCCGCGTGCCATCGACCCGGCGCAGGATCAGGCCCGCTTCTTCCAGCACCTTGAGGTGGCGGGAAATGGCGGGCTGGCTCATGGAAAAAGGCTGGGCCAGCTCCATCACCGTCGCCTCCTCCCGCGCCAGCCGGGCCAGAAGCGCGCGGCGGGTGGGATCGGCCAAGGCGGCGAAGGTGGTGTCGAGGTTCGGCGTCATGCATCACCTGTTATATAATATATATGTTATATAACAAGTGCGCTATGTCAAGCGCGAAAGCCTCGATATTCGAATTTCAGGACATATGGGCCGCGCGGGGATCGCGCGGCCGGGGACACGGGATAATCCCGGATCAGCGCTTCTTCGCCATGCGCGGCTTGGGGGCCACGACTTCTTCGGTCTTGGGCTTGGCCTTGGTGGCGGCAGAGATCTCGGCCCGCTTCTTGACGGCGGCGGCGGACATGTCGTCGGGGAGTTTGGGCATGGAGAAGCTCCTTTTCGGGCTTCCGTATAGGACCCTTGGGCCCATTCCACAATGAATCTTTCCGCACACTGAGAATCCGCCGCGAGGCGAAAACACCGTAAAATCCGATAGTTAACGGGTATGCGGGCCGCTCATTCCGGCCCATGGCGCGGCGGGCCCATTCTGGGCTGGCCCCGCGTCATGCTAAGGCAGGCCGAAAAGCGAGAAAGGTGTCTCTTGTTCACCCGCGAGGAAATGGAAGAAGCCCGCGCCAAGGTGCATGCGGCGTTTCCCGGCACGCCGCAATATCGCTGGCCGCTTCTGGCCGAGCGCATCGGCACCGAAATCTGGGTCAAGCATGAGAACCACACGCCCACCGGCGCTTTCAAAGTGCGGGGCGGGCTGATCCATCTGGAGCGGCTGGCGCGCGAGAAGCTGGCGCCAAACGGCATCGTCTCGGCCACGCGGGGCAATCACGGCCAGTCGCTGGCCTATGCCGGGCGGCGCTTCAATGTGCCCGTCACTATCGTCGTGCCCCATGGCAACAGCACGGAAAAGAACGCGGCGATGCGGGCCTTTGGCGCGCGGCTGATCGAGCATGGCGAGGATTTCGACGCCGCCCGGATGGAAGCGATGCGCGTCGCCGAGCGTGACGGACTTTTCTTCGCGCCGTCTTTCCACCGCGATCTGGTGCTGGGCGTGTCCAGCTGGGCGCTGGAATTGTTCGAGGCGGCGCCGGGTTTGGACATTCTCTATGTCCCCATCGGCCTGGGCTCTGGCATCTGCGGCGCGATCATGGCGCGCGACCTGCTCGGCCTCAAAACCGAGATCGTGGGCGTGCAGAGCGAGAATGCGCCCTCCTATGCGCTGTCGTTCAAGGCGGGGCATGTGGTGGAAACCAATTCCGCCGACACCAAGGCCGACGGGCTGGCCACGCGCATCCCCGATCCCGCCGCGCTCGCCATCATCCGCGGCGGCGCCTCGCGCATCGTCACGGTGAGCGACGATGAGATCGCCGAGGCGGTGCGCGCCTATTGGACCGACACGCACAATCTGGCCGAAGGCGCCGGCGCCTCGCCCCTGGCGGCGGCGATGAAGGAGCGCGCGCAACTCAAAACCCGCACCGTCGCCGTGCCGCTCAATGGCGGCAATATCGATCTGGCCCTGTTCAAGAGTTGGGTGTTGCAGTGAACATCCAGATTGTCATTCCCGGCGAGCGGCGCATCGAAGATGCGGCGCGAGGGAAGGGAATCCAGGCGCTTGTTGCAGGCACCTGGATCGTTCGTACGCTGCCGCTACTCACTCCCTCGCACTCGCCATCGCTCGTGCTCGCCGGGGATGACATGAGGGGCTTGGTGAAGCACCAAACCGGCCCTTGCCCCCACCCCATAACGCC
>JAFECO010000080.1 GCA_018242085.1 Pseudomonadota bacterium | reverse complement strand
GTAGAAATCCGCCTTCGGGTAATCCCCCCGCGCCCGCATGATGTCCGCAAACACACGGTACCGACCTTCACGCTTGATCGCCGCAAGGGCGTCCTTGAAGCTGGAAGAATAGGAAAATGCCATGCCTGCGCTGCCTCATGAACGGGCCCGTCCAGGATCACCATATCCGATCCCAACCCCCTGATTCCACGCAATTTGTCACATGACGGGGCAGTCTGGCGCCGACTGTTGCAAGACATTCTCATCTAAGCGCCTGTCCAAGTGCGCCTGTCTAAGTGCTTGAGGGTTGGCGCCTTTTGGCTGGCTTCAGGCCGCCATCGCCACCGCCGCATTCACCGCCATGGCGATGAAAACCGTGTTGAAGAAGAAAGAGACCAGGCCGTGCCAGAGCACGGTCCGCCGCATGGTCGTGGTTTTCACCACCACATCCGAGACCTGGGCGGTCATCCCGACCACGAAAGAGAAATAAAGAAAGTCCCAGGCGCAGGGCTGGTCCTTGCCCGGAAACCCCAGATCGCCTTCGTCATCGCCGTCCGCATCGGGGTCGTCGAAATAATGCAGATCGGCATAGTGGAACGCCATCGCCATGTGCAGAACGCACCAGCCCAGCGGCGCGCCGATCCCCGCCAATATCATCGGCAGAGGATCGAAACCGTGCTTCCTGCTCAAGGCTTCGAATACCGCGAGCGAGAAGAAGCTCAGGGTTGCCAGTATGATGAAGACCACAATGGCGATCCCTTCATCCTCGGTCCTGGCGCGGCGCTTCAAATCCTCCGCGGACTGACCGGCGACCATCGCCAAACCCAGACCCAGAAAGACGATATAGAAAACATCGCCTCCGGCCAGCAGCGCCACCGGCAGGTCCGCCATGCGGCCAATTCCAAAAGCCAGCAGGCCGCACCCCAACGCAAGGTAAAACCGGGCATGACGGCTCAGCGCTGACGCCACCCAATTGGTCATGCCGTCAGACTAGCTGAGTCGCGGGGTAGCGCCTGAAAAAGCGCGCGAGATTTTGGCCCGATGAGCGGGAGCGCTGCGCGGTCCCAGCAACAGCGTTACAGGCGGAAGCGGACCTGATCGATCCAGAACCGCTCAAGGCGTTTCAGGATGACGTTCATCCCATCCATGTCGCTGAGGCCGACATTGCCGACCGCTTCCAGCGAGCCCAGATGGCGATCGAACAATTCGCGCAGCATGTCGCGCACCGCTTCGCCCTTGGCGGTCAGGCGCACCAGCACCGAGCGGCGATCGGCTTCGGAACGGGCATGATGAATATAGCCGCCCTCGACCAGCTTCTTGAGATTGTAGGAAACGTTGGAGCCCAGATAATGCCCCCTGGTGCGCAATTCGCCGGCGGTCAATTCCTGGTCGCCCACATTGAACAGGAGCAAGGCCTGGACGGAATTGATCTCGCGCTCGTCGCGCCGGTCCAGCTCGTCTTTGATCACATCGAGAAGCTGGCGATGCAAACGCTCAACCAGATTGAGCGTCTCAAGATAGTGCCTGCGCACGGACGATACGCTTTCCAGCGCCGCCGCAGCCTGCGGTTTGGCCAATGCCGTCATCTCAACACCACCCCCGCTTTTTGCGGAGCCCACCCAGTTATCTTTAGAACCGAGAATAGTTGCGACTCATTAAGAGCATGTAAAATGCGCTTGAATTGTCACGATGATGCGGATGGATGGAACTTCCTTCTCCATCATGGCAAACAAAAGATGAAACCGTCCGCGACCATTCTAGGGAAGCGGAATCTCATTCCCGCCCAGCGAAGCGAAATAGTCCGCAATATCGGCCTCTTTTACGTCCGCGAGCCGGTCCGGATCCCAGCGCGGCAACCCGTCCTTGTCGATGAGAACGGCACGAACGCCTTCGCGGAAGTCGGCACTCATCACCCTTCGCGATCCCACGCGATATTCCATTTTGAGACACTCGTGGAGCGAAAGACTCTTGCCTTCGCGCAAAAGCCGGAAGGTGAGCTTGAGCGATTCCGGGGATCGCATGCGAATCGCGCGGGCGGTTTGCACGGAAAAATCGCTGCCGTCCCGGTCCAGCCGTTCCAATACTCCTTCCACCGATGAGGCCGCGAAAATCGTATCGATGCGCGCCCGGTGTTCGCCAAGCGGCGGCGGCGGTGCGGACCGCGCGAAAGCCGTCACGGCTTCCGCCGCAGGCGCGCCGCCTGCCAGACGCGCGATCACGGATGCATGATCGGACTGCGCGACACTATGGGTGACAAGCCCCAATGCCAGCGCGTCGCCCAACCCGATGCGCGCTCCCGTCAGGCCAAGATAGAGCCCCGCCTCGCCGGGGCAGCGCGACAGGAAGAAACTCGATCCGATATCGGGGACAAAACCGATGCCGGTTTCCGGCATGGCGAACGCCAGATCCTCGTCCGCCAGGCGGTAGCGGCCATGGACGGAGACACCGGCACCGCCACCCATCACCACGCCATGGGTGAGCGCGATATAGGGCTTGGGGTAATCCCCGATCTCGGCATTGAGCTGGTATTCGTCCCGCAGGAATTCGGCCGCCGCCGCCGTGCCGTCGCGGCTGCTCTCAGCCATGGAGCGGATATCGCCGCCGGCGCAAAAGGCCCGCGGTCCCGCCCCCCTGATGGCGACCGCGCGAACCGCATCGTCCAGCGCCCATTCGGCCAGCCTTTCGCGCATGCCGGTGCACATGTCGTGGGTCAGCGCATTCAAGGCTTTTGGCCGGTTCAGGGTGATGAGGCCCAGCGCGCCATGTTTTTCAAACAGGATATGGGGGTCGGTTTCGGACATTGCGCCAGATTAGCCGCCGAGCAAGGCGTGACAAGCGGCGGACTTGCGCCCAGGGACTTGAATTGGCAAGACACGGGTCATGACCGCTTATCCCGCCACGCGCATGCGCCGTCTGCGCCGCTACGACTGGACCCGGCGCATGGTTGCCGAGAACACGCTGTCGCCTGCGGACTTCATCTGGCCGATCTTCCTGATCGACGGCGAGAAGAAGCGCGAAGCGATCGCCTCCATGCCGGGCGTCGAACGGCTTTCCATCGATCAGGCAGTGATCGCCGCGGAAGAAGCCGCGCGCCTGGGCATTCCCGTGATCGCCCTCTTCCCCTCCACCGACCCTGCCCTGAAAAGCGAGGATGGGCGCGAGGCGGTCAATGCGGGCAATCTGGTTTGCCGCGCGGTCAGGGCCATCAAGAAGGCGGTCCCCGAAATCGGAATCCTGTGCGACGTGGCGCTGGATCCCTACACCAGCCATGGCCATGACGGCCTGATCCGCGACGGCGATGTCCATAATGATTCCACGCTCGAAGTTCTGGTGCGCCAGGCGCTGGTGCAGACCGAAGCGGGCGCCGACATCATCGCGCCATCCGACATGATGGATGGCCGGGTGGGCGCCATCCGCATGGCGCTGGAAAGCCAAGGCCACCACAACACGCTGATCATGGCCTATGCCGCCAAATATGCCTCCGCCTTTTACGGCCCCTTCCGCGACGCGCTGGGTACCGCCCAGGTGAAAAGCACGGGCCTGAAGGCGGGCGACAAGCGCACCTATCAGATGGATCCGGCCAATGGCGATGAGGCCATGCGCGAAGTGGCGCTGGACCTGGAAGAAGGCGCCGACATGGTGATGGTCAAGCCCGGCATGCCCTATCTGGATCTGGTGCGAAGGGTGAAGGAGCGTTTCGGCGTTCCAACCTTCGCCTATCAGGTGTCGGGCGAGTACGCGATGCTGGCGGCGGCGTTCGAGAAGAAGTGGCTGGACCGCGACCGCACCATCATCGAAACCCTGACCGGCTTCAAGCGGGCGGGCGCCAGCGGCATCCTCACTTACTTCGCGGTCGAAGCCGCGAAGCTCTTAAAGTAACCCCCTCTGTGCGGCACGCGGGCAAGCCCGCTACCGCACATCTCCCCCTGCCAGGGGCTTCGCCCCGCAAGGGGAGAAATTCCGTGCCCGCTTCAACTCAGTCGCGTTTGGTCGAGAACAGGCTGCGCAGCAGAATTTCCGCGCGGCTGGGCAGGACGTGCAGGCCTGAGCGGCGCTGGCCCAGATCGATCACATTCTCCAGAACCAGCATGGCAAGGCCATGCACCGCGGACCACACCGCAAGGCCCAGATTGGTGTCATGCAGCGCCGATCCGATCTCGTTGCCGATGGCGTCCGCCGCCTCGGCCAGGGCCGGAAATTTGTCGCGATTGGGCAGCTGCGAGCCGAACATCAGCCGCGCCACCGCCGGACGCTTGGCGACGAACCGCATATAGGCGGCGCCGATATTGGCGATGCGGTCGGATTCCGGGCCGGATATCTTGGCGGCTTCGATGATATACTGGCGCAGTTCCTGAAAGCCTTCCACGCCCAGCTCGACCAGAAGCGCTTCGTGATTGGGAAAATGGCGATAGGGCGCGGCATGGCTGACGCCGGCGCGGCGCGCCACGGCGCGCAAGGTCAAGGCATTGAGCGACTGTTCCTCCAGAATGCATCGCGCCGCTTCGAGCAGGCCGTTGCGCAGATCGCCATGATGGTAGGCACGGGGCTGCTCGATGGCTTTGGCCGGCGCGCCGCTTTCGGTGCTGTATTGCTCGTTGTTCATGCTTTGCCTCTCTGTGCCGCTTGGCGCACATACTCTTGCCGGGCGAACAGGCTGGACGTGTCCCAGCGCTTGCCGCCCAAGCCTTCCACTTCCGCGTAAAACTGATCCACCAGGGCCGCCACGGGCAGGCTGACACCGGCGCGGCGCGCTTCTTCCAGGCAGATGCCCAGATCCTTGCGCATCCATTCCACGGCGAAGCCATGATCATAGTGGCCGGCCGCCATGGTCTTGTGGCGATTTTCCATCTGCCAGCTCTGCGCCGCGCCCTTGGAGATCACATCCACCACCGCTTCGATGTCGAGCCCTGTCGCGCGGGCCAGGCACAATCCTTCGGCCAGGCCCTGAACCACGCCGGCGATGCAGATCTGATTGACCATCTTGGTCAGTTGGCCGGAGCCGGATGGGCCCAAGAGACGCTGCTGGCGGGCATAGGCGGCCATCACCGGCTCGGCCCGCGCATAAGCGTCGGGGTTGCCGCCGCACATGATGGTGAGCTTGCCATTGACCGCGCCCGCCTCGCCGCCCGAAACCGGCGCATCGATGAATGCGAAGCCCGCCTTTTGCGCCGCTTCCGCCAGCTCGCGGGCGATGGTGGCCGATGCGGTGGTGTGATCCACGAACACGGTTCCCGGCGCCATCGCGGAAAATGCGCCGTCCTTTTCCAAGGTGACCTGCCGCAGATCGGCATCGCGGCCCACACAGGCAAATACGATCTCGGCGCCATCGGCGGCATTCGCAGGCGTCGGCGCCGCCCGCCCGCCATATTCCTCCGTCCATTTGCGGGCACGCGCATCGGTGCGGTTGAACACGGTCACCGCATGGCCCGCGCGTTGAAGATGCCCCGCCATCGGGTATCCCATCACGCCCAATCCGATAAATGCCAGTTTCATTCGCCTGCCACCCGCAAAGGCGTTTCCGCTTCCATCGCCAGCTTGGTTTTCATGTGCACAAGGGCGTCGATCAACGTCTCTTGAACATTTTGATCCAAGCCTTCCGTCATGAAATCTTCGAGCGCGGCTTTATAATCCTGGATAGCCGCGATGATCGGCGCCGCCGCCGGCAGAAGATGCAGGCGCTTTATCCGCCGGTCGGAAGGATCCGCGCGCCGTTCCAGAAGCCCGCGCGCTTCCAGCCGGTCCACCAGGCGCCCCACCGTGATGGGCTCCACTTCGCAGAGCGCCGCCATCTCGTTCTGGGAAAGGCCCGGCTGGCGATGCAGGCGGTTGAGAATGATGCCCTGGGCGCGCGTCATTCCATAATTGCGCGCCCATTGGTCGAAACGCGTACGCTGCATCCGTGCCACGTCGTGCAGGAGGATCAGCATGTCCCGGTCGAAGCAATGCATGGCGATAAAATAAGCCACGTTATTATAACGTGCAATATGTATCGGCGCAGGGCTGCTCTGCCAAAAAGGCAAAAAAAGAGGCGGCCGAAGCCGCCTCCTGATCGCGTGAATTTCCGCGGAAGACCTACATGCCCGAGCCCTGGATGCCCTTCCAGCTGGCTTCGATCGCCTGCACGGCATTATCCGGCAGGGGGACATAATCCAGGCTGACCGCGGCGGGACCGCCCTTTTCAAAGCTCCACTTGAAGAATTTCAGGCTGGCGGAGGTAGCGGCCTGATCGCCCGGCTGCTTGTAGACGAGCACGAAGGTGGTGGCGGTGATCGGCCAGGCGGTCTGGCCCGGCTGGTCCAGGAACAGGACGAAGAAGTCGTTCTTCGCCGCGTTGGCCCAGTCCGCGCTGGCGGCGGCGGCCTTGAAGCTTTCCATGGTGGGCTCGACGGTCTGCCCCGCCTTGTTGACCATCTTCACATAGCTGAGATGGTTCTGCTTGGCATAGGCATATTCGACATAGCCGATGGAACCGGAGACCTGCGCCACATTGCCGGCAACGCCTTCATTGCCCTTGGCGCCGATGCCCACGGGCCAGTCGATCGCGGTGTCCGCGCCGACATTGTTTTTCCAGTCGTTGCTGATGCGGCTGAGATAGCTGGAGAACTGATAGGTCGTGCCCGATCCGTCCGAACGATGCACCACGGCGATGGCCTTGCCGGGCAAATTCGCGCCGGGGTTGAGCTTCTTGATCGCCGCGTCGTCCCAGCGGGTGACCTTGCCCTGGAAGATCAGCGCGATCGTCGCGCCATCCAGAGTGAGCTGACCGGGCTTGATGCCCGGAACATTGACCACCGGCACGATGCCGCCGATCACCACCGGGAACTGGGTGAGACCCGCCGCCGCCAATTCCCTGGACGTGAGGGGTTTGTCGGTGGCGCCGAAGGTGACCGTCTTGGCCTTGATCTGGGCGATGCCGCCGCCCGAACCGATCGACTGATAATTCAAGCCGTCGCCCGCGACACCCTTATAGGTCGAGGCCCATTTGGAAAGGATGGGGAAAACGAAGGACGATCCCGCTCCCGTGATTTCGATGGCGCTTGCCGCCGACGCG
>JAFECO010000007.1 GCA_018242085.1 Pseudomonadota bacterium | reverse complement strand
GCCGCGGCCGCGCAATTCGTCGATCACTTCAAAATATTTCTCGATGAATTCGGTCTGGCCGTTCAGGAGGAGGCAAAGGGCACGCGGCTTATCGGCGTCGAAACGCGCCGCGCGC
The DNA here is from genome assembly GCA_018242085.1 of Pseudomonadota bacterium. Lineage (GTDB taxonomy): Bacteria > Pseudomonadota > Alphaproteobacteria > Micropepsales > Micropepsaceae > Rhizomicrobium. Next base: position 15,322 of record JAFECO010000007.1, on the reverse strand, counting down.
AGCCGCACGGCATTCACGGTGACGAAGAAGGGACGGAAGTCTTGCGGCGCTGGCATCATCGGACCTTGAGTTTGCGCAGGCGCCTGCTTGTGTTCAAGCTGAGGTCATGAAGAGCGAACGCGACGCGTTGGGCTGGTGCTGTTTTCTGATCCATGTCGCCGTCCTGGCCTATGCGGTCCTGGGTTGGGCCTGGCCGGGGCGCGGCTGGCTGGATGTCTATCTGATCTTCCTGCCGCTGATGTTTCTGCATTGGAAGCTCAATCGCGGCGCCTGCATCCTCAACAATCTGGAAAACTGGCTGCGCCATCGCCGCTGGCGGGCGGGCGACTCCAATCGCGAGGAAGGCGCCTGGCTGCGCACGCTTCTGGCCGACACCACCGGCATCCAACTGACGCCCGCGCGGATGGACGCGGTGATTTACGGCGCGATGGCGCTGTTCTGGCTTCTGGGGCTGGCGCGCCGGACGGGAAAATTCTGACCTCCCCGATGCCTGGGCCGGGCCTTGAAGGGGCGGATTCCATGCCCATCTAGAAGCTGTTCCGGGGGCGCTATTGCACCGGAAAAACACAACGCTTTCAGGAGGTTGTACCCATGCGTCTGGATTATTCGCCTTTCTATCGTTCCACTGTCGGTTTCGACCGTCTTTTCGATCTGCTCGAAAATGCCGACGCCGCGCAGGGTGGTTATCCGCCCTACAATATCGAGCGCAGCGACGAGAATAATTATCGCGTCACCATCGCCGCCGCCGGCTTCGCCGATAAAGATCTCGGCGTCGAAGTCGCCGATGGCGTATTGACCGTCACCGGCAAGCGCGAAGACGCTGGCAAGCCCGCCTATCTGCATCAGGGCATTGCCGGGCGCGCCTTCGAGCGCAAGTTCCAGCTCGCCGAACATGTCGAAGTCAAAGGCGCCAAGCTCGAAAACGGCCTGCTCCATATCGATCTGGAGCGCATCGTGCCGGAAGCCAAGAAACCCCGCCGCATCGCCATCAATGCGCCGGATCTCAAAACCATCGAAGGCGGGGCCAAGGCCGCTTAATTCTTGGCCCCCATCTGTCTCTTTCGCGCAAGCGCTCAGAGACATCTTCCCCCGCCAATGGCTTCGCCTAGCTGCCCGCTACGCGGGCGTTCGGCCGGCGAAAGCTCCACTGGAGCTTTCGCTGATCGGCCTCACGGGGAAGAAAGCTGGCGGATGTTCAAGAAAGGCGAGGCGTCTTGATCGGCACCTCGCCTTTTTTCTTTGAAGTAAAGCTCAAGTCCGCCTCCCCCGCGCATGCGAAGCATGCTGGTGGGGGAGGTGCCCGTAGCAACCTCTTGAGGTTGCGTAGGGCGGAGGGGGCTAAGCAGATTCTGCAAAAAGCATCGGCAGTTTCGCGCCGAGAAAGTTCACATCCGTCAGATCCGCGTCGCGGAAATCGGCGCCGGTAAGATTGCCATAGGCGAAGTCGCAGCCGGCCATGTGCGCCCGGCGCAGATCCGCGCCGTGAAAATCGGCATAACGCGCTTCGGCATTGTCCAGGCGCGCGGGCAAGACCCGGTCGCCCGCGATCACCAGGGGTCCCAGATTGGTGTCGCTGAGATCGGCATGGCCGAGCTTGGCGCCCGCCAGATTGACCCCGCGCAGATCCGCGCCATGCAGCTTGGCGCTGCGCAGATCGGCGCCCGCCAGATTGCTGCCCTGGAGCGAAGCGCCTTCCAGATTGACTCCATATAACACCGCTCCCGGCGCGATCAGCGCGGTGAGCTTGGCATGCGCCAGATTGCGCACCCGGCGCAGATCCAGTCGGGACAGGTCGGCGGGCTTGCCGTCGCGCCCGTCGCTCGCCGCCCATCGCGCATGGGCGTCCAGCATCTCTTCGATCCGCTTGGTCTCGGCGGGATCCGGTTCGCTTTTGTCGGTCAGGGTGTGGGACAGATCGGCGCCATGGGTGTTGGCGAAATCCATGCGCGCGCCCACCAGGATCGCGCCGGCCAGGTCGGCGCCCGTCAGGTCGCAGCCCGACAGGTCGGCATTCTCCAGATTGGCGCCGGTCAGGCGCGCCTGGCGCAGATTGGCGCGGGTGAGGCGGCAGCCCTTCATCACCGCGTCGGTGAAATCGGCCTGCACCGCCATGGCGCCGGTCAGTTTGGCGCGCTCCAGATTGGCGGAGTTGAGCATGGCGGACGGAAGTTCGGATGGCTTGGCATCGTGCTGCAAGGTGCGCAGATTGCCGTGCCGGTCCTTGGTCATGATGGTGCCTTCGCGGAAATCCGCCTCATAGAGGTCGGTGCCCATCAGATTGGCGCCCCGAAGCGATGCGCCCCGAAGATCGGCGCGGCGCATATAGGCGTTGACCAGATTGGCGCGGCGCAGGTCCGCGCCGAAAAAGCTCGCGGCATCCAGCCGCGCCCCCGCCAGGTTGGTTTCCTCCAAGACCGCGCCGGTAAAGTCCGCATCGCTGAGGTTGCGCCCCGCCAGGTCCAGCCCCGACAGGTCGCAATAGGCGAAAGAGGCCCGCGCCCCGCCCAGCCGGCCGGAATAGAGCATTTCATGGCGGTCGGCCGCTGCCGAAGCTTCCTTCAGGGTCAATTTTGTGAGGCTGGTATGGCGGGCCGGATTCATGGGGAAACAACGCTGGGGTTAAGCCTTTTTCATGCGCAAGTGTGGGCGGAAACGGGCTAACACCCGATTAAGACGTGAAAATTTGCTGTTGAACGGCGGCGTGGGCCGGGTACAAAGGCGGACCGGGACAAGGCCCGGACGGTTAAGAGCGGAAAGCCCGAAAAGGCTGGAGCCGGATCGGAGCCAGATCAAGGGTTTGCGCGGATACCGCGGGCGTCCTTGGCCATTACAACGAGGTTTGGATTTTGACAAAGCACCGCCTGATGCTTTCCGCCGCCACGGCCGCGTTGCTGGCCGTGCCCTTGACGATTTCCGCAGGCCACGCGGCGACCACCATCACCGATACCCGCAAAGCATCCATCGACACCAAGACCCTGGGCGACGTCACCATCACCTCTGGCGGGGTGGACATCAAAGCGATCGGCGCGGCGGTGACCGTCAATTCCAACAATTTCCTGCAGAACCAGGGCACGATCTCCAACCAGAACACCACGGGCGCCGTCGGCATTGCGGTCGATACCAGCGGGGGCGACATCGTCAACAGTTCTGGCATCACCAATTATGGCGCCATCAGCCTGACCGGAAGCGGCACCGGCAAATCGGCGCTGCTGGTCAGCGGCGGCCACACGCTCTATGCGCCGATCACCTTCAACAACATCCTCAGCACCACCGGCGCCACCGTGGCCGGTTCCACGGTTTCGGTGGTGGGCGACACCAGCAATATCTTCACCCTGGTCCAGGGCACCACTATCGACGGCGATGTGACCATGGGCGGTTCCATGATCCTGAGCGCCAGCGACAAATCCACCAGCGCCGGCAACACGGCCATGGCCCTGGAAGGCAATCTCAACGGCAATTTCATCATCGGCTCCGGCGCCAGCCTGACCGCGGTGGGCAACCAGGCGCGGGGCATCGTCATTCTGGGCCCGATCGCGCCTTGCGCGAACAATTCGGCCCTGGGTTACACCTGCGCCAATGACGGCACGGCGCTCCAATCCACGGGCGCGTTCGCCAATTTCGGCACCATTACCGTCACCGGCACCATCTTTCCCAACCGCAAAGGCGGCAATTTCGAAAGCGGCAGCGCGGTCATCATCGGAAATTCGGTCGCAGGCGGCTTCTTCAATGCCGGGCCTTCGACTTCCAACGGCACGACCGCGCTCGCCACCATCACCGGCAATGGCGATGTCGTCAGCGGCAGCAGCGGGACGATCTTCGCGCCGGTGGTGCTGATCGATCCTTCCCAGACCGTATCCTCGCTCAATCCCACCGTGCGCGGCCCCGCCATTCTGGGCCCGGTCGGCACGCAGGTCGATTCGGTCGATGGCGGCAAAGGCTATGCCTTCATCAACCATGGCACGATTTCCGCGCAGCCGATCGACCTGGATGTGAGCGCGCTGGCGGTGGCCATTCAGGGTTCTTCGGCCACCAATTTCACCTGCCTCAGCGGCGTGGCCGGCAGCTGCAGTTACACCACCGCATCCGGCGGTCCGCTGACCAATGCATCTCCAGGCTTCACCGTTGCCGCGAACGGGCTGGTGACCAGCGGCGGCCTGCTCAACAGCGGCACCATCCGCGCCCAGGCCCAGACCAAGGAAGACACCACCTCCAGCATCGGCGCCACCTCCCTCTATCTGGGCGCCTTCACCACGGTCCCCCGGCTTGATGTGGCGGGCGAATTCGTCAGCGGCGGCACCTTCACCTCCGGCATCATCAGCGCCGCGGTGATCGGTCCGGGCGGCGGCATCGCCACGGCGGTCCAGATCGGCGATCAGGCGGTCGTGCCGCAGATCGACGTGCTGCAGCATGGCACGATCACCGCGCAGGTCCGCACCAGCACCCTCTCGCCGACCTCCATCAATGCGCCGACTTCTTCGCCCTTCAGCCAGATCGCCACGGCGGTCCTGGACCAGTCGGGCAGCGTGCGGCTGATCAACAATGCGGGCGTGATCGCCGCCCTCACCACGGTGCAGACGCCGGCCGCCAATGCCGCGGTGGTGAACAATACGCTGGCGATCAACCTGCTCGCGGGCTCGGCGGGCAAGACCGTCATCAACAATAGCGGCATCATCGAAGGCGATGTCCTGTTCAATTCCGGCGGCGGCGGCAACACGCTGAATGTCGGCAATGTCGGCGATGTGACCAATCCCAACGACAACAGCGGCAACGCCAACAGCGCGGTCAAGGCGATACAGGGCTCCGATGTTTCCAATACGCCCTTCAATTACGCCAGCGTCACGGGGCGCATCAGCAGCACGCTTTCGGGCGCGCCGCCCACCGCCGTCACCAACCTGATCAATTTCGGCTCTGGCACCGGCAATCTCCTGCATGTCGGCGGCTTCGGCTATGTCAACAGCGTGATCGCTTCGGGCCCGGGGGGCCTGGACATCCATGTCGACAATAACGGCCAGCTGTTCCTGTCCGCGCCGACCGGCAGCTCCGTCAACACCCATGACCTGATCGTTTCCAATGGCGGCACCCTGGGTCTCACCATGACCCAGATCAACGCCGCGTCGGTGACGCCCGTGGTGCTGGCCGCGAACAACGGCACCTCCAATCCCACCGTCACCCTGTCCAACGCCATCATCGGCCTGAAGCTGGGCAGCTTCATTTCGTCCGGCACCACGGCGGCATCGACCGCCAATCCGACCCGCCAGACCATCACCTTGATCCGCTCATCGGCGGCGATCACCGACACGACTTTGGCCCAGCAGAATGCCAGCCTGTCGCAGAACATCCCGTTCCTGTTCGAATCGCAGACCGACACGGCCGGCAACAGCGCGGGCGTGCCCGACCCTCTGTCCTTCAACAGCACGGGCACCGACCTCGTCCTCACGCTCTTGCCCCGTTCCACCGGCGCCACCAATGCCGACGGCACGCCCGGCCTCAATCTCAGCGGCGACGCCAGGCAGGTCTTTCCCTTTGCCGCCGCGGCGCTGGCCAATGATCCGGAACTGGGCGCGGCGATCGGCTCGAACATGACGGTCTACAAGGCCAATGGCGTGCCTTCGAGCGGCATCAATGTCGCCGCCAGCCAGCAAAAGGCCCAGGAATTCTTCTCGCAGATGACGCCGGACGTTTCGGGCGGCACCCGCCAGGTCGCCATTCTTCTCACCGACCAGGCGACAGGCCCCGTGGCGGCCCGCCAGCGCCTCTTGCGCTCCTATGCCGACCAGCCCGGCGAGCTGACTCTGTGGAGCGAGGAGTTTGTCGGCAACATCAACAACAAGGGACGCGCCGACGCCAACGGCACCTTGACCAATTACAAGGATCACGGCTTCGGCTTCTCGCTCGGCCTGGATTCCGGTTCGGCGCGCGGGGGCTGGTTCGGCGGCGCGATCAGCTATTATTCGGGCGATGTCAGCCAGACCCTGCCGCATCACAGCATCACCCATGAGCAATGGTACATGCTCACCGGCTACAGCGACTGGCGCGGCAAGCATATCTTCCTCGATACCACCGGCAGCCTTGCCTATGGCAGCTTCGACGGCTCCCGTTCGCTGGTGGCCGGCGATGTGAGCCGCACGGCGACCGGCAAGCGCGCCGCCCTGATGGGCGCACTGGGCGCCACCGGTGGCGTCTTCCTCAAATACGGCTTCCTGGACATCCTGCCGCATATCGCGCTCGACGGATTGGCGAGCCGCGAAGAGGGCTATACCGAAACCGGCGGCGGCGACGGCCTGGACCTGCAGGTCGCGCCCTATTACGCCAATTCGCTGCGCGGCTCGATCGGCAGCGACTTCAAGACCAGCTTCAACATGTTCGGCGCCACGGTCTCGCCGGAAGCGCGGCTGGGCTATCGCTACGATGTCGCCAATTCGCCGGTGAAGCTGAAAGCCGGCTTTGTCTCGACCGGTGGCCTGAACACGCCGGGCAACACCTTCACCTTTGTCGGCCCCGATCCCGACAGCGGCAATGCGGTGGCCGGTTTCTCGCTGGGCGCGGGCACCGACACCTGGCATCTGGGCGTCAATTACGACTGGATCCGCGGCAACAACGGATCCACGACGCAGGTGGGCACGCTCACGCTTCTTGGTCGTATCTAGGTCCGTTGCGGTTTGTCCGAGACCGCCTCCTCATGCTTCGACAAGCTCAGCATGAGGAGCGAGGCCAAACGTCCTCACCCTGAGCTTGTCGAAGGGTGAGAAGCGGTTCGAGTGACGCCTCGCTCGCTGCGCGCGACGAGGGGCAAGGTTTTCTAGGCTCATTGCATTCGCCAAGAAAACCAACGCCGCGAGCTTGAGCGAACGGCCGCAGCTACGCCTCGATCTTCCGCTTTATGCTTTCGCCAACTCAATCAGCTTGGCCACGTGTTCGTCGGGCGTGGCGAAGGCGAGCGCGATGCGGGTGACCACCGTTCCGTCTTTCTGCGCCGGAAACCAGTCATGGAATTGCGCGCCGCCCGCGCGCATCCGCGCGGCTTTTTCCACCGGCATGCGGACGAACACCATATTGGTCTCCACCGGATAAGCGATCTCCATGCCGGAAATCTGCTTCAGCTCGCCGGCCAGATGGGTGGCCAGCGCATTGGCCCTGGTGCCGCTGACCAGCCACAGATCGTCCGCAAGCATGGCTTCAAGTTGAACCGAGACAAAGCGCATCTTGGAGGCCAGATGGCCGCTCCGCTTGCGGCGGTACTCGAATTCACCGGCAAGAGACGGATCGAAGAACACCACCGCTTCGGCGGCCAGGGCGCCGGCCTTGGTGGCGCCGAAGGACATCACATCCACGCCGCATTTCCAGGTCGCTTCGGCGGGCGTCACGCCCAGATGCGCCACGGCATTGGCGAAACGGGCGCCGTCCATATGCAGCTTCAACCCCTTGGAACGCGCCAGCGCACCGATCGCGGTTACTTCCTGGGTGGTGTAGGCCGTGCCCATCTCCGTGGCCTGGCTGATGCTGATGGCGCGAGGCTGCACGCTGTGCACGCTGCCGTCCAAGCCTTCCAGCGCATCCGCGATTCCTTGCGGCGTCAGCTTGCCGTCGGCACCATCGATACCGATCAGCTTGGCGCCGGAAAAAAATTCCGGAGCGCCGCATTCCGACGTCATGATGTGGCTGTCCTTGTGGCACAGGACCGCGCCGAAAGGCGGCGTCAGGCACGCCAGCGCCAACGCATTGGCGGCGGTGCCGGTAAAGACGGGGAAGGCTGCGACGTCACGCTCGAAACGTTCCGCGAAGCGGGCCGCCAGATTTTTCGTGGCGGCGTCATTGCCATAGGCCAGTGCCGTGCCCTGGTCGGCCGCCTGCAAAACCGCCCACACGTGAGGCAGCACGCCATAGGCATTGTCGGATGCGAAATTCATTCAGAGCGGTTCCAGGAAAAGTGCGCAGCGGTTTTCCGTCCGGAACCGCGACAATTCAAGGGACTTCACCAGTTTCCGGTATTGGGCATCGAGGCCCAGGGTTCTTTGGGCGGCAGGCGTTCGCCCTCCTGCAGCAATTCGATGGAAATGCCGTCGGGCGAGCGGATGAACGCCATATGGCCGTCCCTGGGCGGGCGGTTGATGGTGACGCCTGCCGCTGTCAACTTCTCGCAAAGCGCGTAAATATCGGGAACGGCATAGGCGAGATGGCCGAAATTGCGGCCGCCGCCATAGGTTTCCTTGTCCCAGTTCCACGTGAGTTCCACCATCGGACAATCCTCCGGCGACCGATTCCGGTCCTGCGGCGTGGCAAGAAAAACCAAGGTAAACCGGCCTTTTTCGTTCTCGATCCGGCGAATCTCAACCAGGCCGAGTTTGGCGCAATAAAAATCCAGGGCGGATTCCAGGTCGGAAACGCGCACCATCGTGTGCAAATAGCGCATGACAAAGCCCTTGGCTGAGGAAGGCGCACTTTCCGCGAAAGGCCGGAATCAAGCAATTCCGCGCGGCATCTTTTGTGACATGGGCGCAGAGCGGATTTCGCACAGGATTTTTCGCCGCATCCTGTGACACAAAAGCAGGCAAGGAACCGGTACAAGCCGCCAAATTGGCGGGCGATTTTTTATGTTGCTTTGCAAATAAGTTTGATTCATACGGGTGCCATCGCCACGATTCATCCATGAATCATGGTGGTTTATGGCATGGCAGGGTTCTTTCCCGTTATGCTGCAATTGCTAAGTACCGCGGCGGCCACATTCTGCGGCGCCATCGCGTATCGGTCCGTTCCTGTTGGCAGGAATGTCGGGCGCGCTCTTGAATTTGCGTTTCCTCTTGCCAAGCGCGATTACGATTGCTTTAACAAAGCCCAACGAGTGCCAGCTAATGGCGCCAGGTTGGGAAGCATTTTGTCTCGATCCTAAGTTTGTTCGCCCGGCGCAGGCGCGCCGGGTTTGTCTTGTCTAGTGAGCGAGAGCGCATGGAACGTCCACATCATCTAGAGACTGCCCAAACATCCACCAGCAGCAAGCTGACAGGCATCGTCATTGTCATCTTGATTCACGTTGCTGCGATCGCGGCGCTTGTCGTCACCCTGGCCTCCGGCCAGATCATGAAGCAGATCCACGACATTCAAGCGTCGGTCGCCGCCGAAAAGGTGCCGCCCAAGGCGCCGCCGCCGCCGCCGCCGGATCTGGCCAAGCCGCCGCCGCCGGTCGCCATCGTGCCGGAGTTCAGCGTCGCGACCGAGCCGCCGCCATCCGTCACCGTTGCGCCGAAGGCGCCGCCCGCGCCGCCGCCGGCCGCCGCGCCGCCGGCCGCACCGACCCAGCTGGAGTCGATCGCCCGCACCCACACCACGCCGCCCTATCCCACGATCTCCCAACGTCTGGGCGAACAGGGCACCTCGACTTTGGAAGTCGCAATCAGCACCGAAGGTTCGGTCACCAGTTGCAAAGTCACCAAATCGTCCGGGTCTGAGCGTCTCGATACCGCCGCCTGCACGTATGTTCAGGGCCACTGGCGCTGGAAGCCGCCGACGCGCGAAGGCAAACCAGTCGCGGTCAGCACGAACGTCAACGTCGTCTGGAATCTGAAAGACGCTCAGTAACAACCAATTTATCTGCTTATTCACGGAGTGAGAAAATGAACTTCAAGACCCTGACGATCGCAGCCGCTATCGTCTTCATGACCGGCCTGGGCGTTGTTGCTCCGGCTTCTGCCCAGAATGCCCCGGCCGCCCCGGCCGCGGACGCCGCTGCTCCCGCCGCCCCGGCCGCGGACGCCGCTGCTGCTCCGGCCGCTCCGGCTGCCGATGCCGCCGCTGCCCCGGCTCCCGACGCCGCTGCCGCTCCGGCCGGCGACAAGGCCGCTGGCGCCGCCGCCGAAGCCGATCAGTCCACCCCCTATGGTCTGGGCCACATCTGGTCGACCGGCAACCTGGTGTCGCGCGGCATCCTGATCGTTCTGGCGATCATGTCGCTGGGCACCTGGTACATCTTCTTCACCAAATGGATCGACCAGCAGCGCATTCTCGGCCAGGTCAAGACCGTCGAGAAGAAGTTCTGGACCTCCGCCACCCTCAATGAAGGCATCGACAAGCTGCAGAAGGGCTCGATGTTCCGCGGCATCGCCGAAGCGGGCGTCACCGCCTCCACCGGCGGCACCAGCCTGGTGGGCATGAATGACTGGATCGGCATGTCGCTGACCCGTCAGCTGGAAGACGCCAACGGCAAGCTGCAGGGCGGCGTCACCTTCCTGGCTTCGGTCGGCTCGGTCTCTCCGTTCGTCGGTCTGTTCGGCACCGTTATGGGTATCTTGAACGCCCTTATCGGCATCGGCGTGGCCGGTCAGGCTTCGATCGACAAGGTCGCCGGCCCGGTCGGTGAAGCCTTGATCATGACCGCCCTTGGTCTGGCGGTCGCGGTTCCGGCCGTGCTCCTCTACAACTACCTGGTCCGCCGCAATAAGGTCATCACCGAGAAGCTGCGCGCGTTCGCGGGCGACCTGCAGGCCTATCTGGTCACCAAGAGCAAGTAATCTCGAAGCGATCAGATTACGCTTTAACACGCGGAGAGTTTTGTCATGGCTATCGACGTCCAACATGCAGTACCGGACGATGAAGCAGCGCTGAATACCGACATCAACACCACCCCTCTGGTGGACGTGATGTTGGTGATGCTGATCATCTTCCTGGTCACCATCCCGGTGATCGTGAAGAGCATCCCGGTGCAACTCCCGACCTACCGCAATATCGTTACGGTGACGAAGCCGGAAAATATCGTGGTTGCGGTCGACTCCAAGGAGACCATGTATGTCAACGACGCGCCGATCACGACCGGTGAGCTGCGCAACTTGCTCGTCGAAAAGCTGAAAGCCGCTGTTGCTGCGAATAAGAGCCTCCCGGAAGTGCATATCCGGGGTGACAAGAATGTGCGGTTCGAGGCCGTGGGCCGGGTCATTCTGGCGTGCCAGCAAGCTGGCATCCAGAAGGTCGGCTTCATCACCGAACCGCACATGCTTGATGCCAGCACTTATTGATCTGACCGTTTAGGAAAAAGGTATCTCACCATGTCAATGAATGTCGGTCCCGCCAGTGGCGAAGGCGACGTGATGGTGGAAATGAACACCACGCCGCTTATCGACGTGATGCTCGTTCTCCTGACGCTCCTGATCATCACCTTGCCGATCCAGACCCATGCCGTGAAGCTCGACATGCCGTCCCCCAGCCAGACGCCTCCGACCGTGATTCCGGAGACCGTGGAACTGGCGGTGGACTTCGACGGCAGCGTCACCTGGAATGGCGCGCCGGTCGACCGGGCGACGATGGACTCCTATTTCGCGGATGCGGCGACGAAGAATCCGCAGCCGGAAATCCATCTCAATCCCAACCGCTTGGCCAAATATGACGCGGTTGCCAAGGTTCTCGCCGACGCGCAGCGTCTCGGCGTGATCCATATTGGTTTTACCGGGATTGACCAGTATAATTAGGCCGTGAGGGACATGGCCGCGAATGAAAAGCGCGCGGCAACCCCGCGCGCTTTCCTTTTTGTGACGATCGAAGAGAGGTCTTCTTATGACTGCGAGTAAACTGCGTGCCGTAACCACGGCGTTCCTTCTCGGTACCGCCACGGTTTGCGGCGCTGCCATGCTCCTCTCTGCTCCCGCAGCCGCCGCGGTGAGCGCGAAGGTGGGCAAGCCTCTGCAAGAAGCCCAGGCGCTGGCCAATGCCGGCAACTACAAGGGCGCAATGGCCAAGCTCAATGAAGCCGAAGCGATCCCCGGCAAGTCCGCCGAGGAAAACAGAATCATCAACCAGATGAAGGACTTCATCGCCATCAAGTCCGGCGACACGTCCACCCCGGCTGGCGCCAAAGCGAAATTCGCCAACGATTATAACGCCAAGAAGTACAAGGAGGTGATCGACGACGGCGAAGCGCTGAAGAAGCACAATGTGCTTGACGCCGCTTCGATGCAGATCATCGCCCAGGCTTACTATCTGTCCGGCGACAAGAATGGCTGCCTGAAATACATCAAGAACAATTTCGGCGCGAACCCCAGCGACACCACTTTGACCCTGCAGATGCGCTGCGCGTTCGATGCGGGCGATGAAGTGACCCAGCGCCAGGCGCTGGAAACGCTGGTCGCGCATACGGGCAAGGCGGAATATTGGAACGACCTGCTCAAGATGAGCGAACATGGCGCGGGTATGCGCGACCATGACACGCTGGATGTCTATCGCCTCAGGCTGCTCACCGGCACCATCGCGGGCAAGGACGAATACACCACCCTGGCGCAGCTGGCGATCCAGCTGAAATTCTTCACCGAAGCGCAAAACGTTCTGGAGAAGGGTCAGGCCGCGAAGGTCCTCACCGACGACCGCACCAACAAGCTGCTCGCGCTGGCCAAGTCTCAGGCCGCCGCCGCCAACGCCAACGCGGCCAAGGATCTGGCTGCCGCCCAGGCCGCGCCCAAGGGCGATGCCTTGGTGAAGATCGGCGAAGATCAGTGGGGCCAGGGCAAGGGCAAGGATGCCGTGGCCACCATCAAGGCCGGTATCGCCAAGGGCGTGGACGACAAGAACAACGCCCAGATCCGTCTCGGCATGGCGCTGATCGCGGCCGGCCAGAAGGCCGACGCCCAGAAGGCGTTCGATGTCGTCAAACCCGCCAGCCCGACCGACAAGTCGGCGATGGTCGCCCATCTCTGGTCGCTCTACGCGCGCCACTGACCGGCACTGTTCGCGAAAACCGAAAGGCCGCCCTCACGGGCGGCCTTTTTGTTTTCAGGCTATAAGCGGGGAAGGAGGTTCCATGCGATTTCTCACCCCGGACGAGATCGAGGCGCTGCTGCTCAGCCTGAAGATCGCCTCGGTCGCGGTGGCGGTCGCCATGCCTTTCGCGGTCGCCACGGCCTTGCTCCTGGCACGCAGTTTCCCCGGCAAGACGTTGCTGGACGGGATCGTGCAGCTGCCCCTGGTGCTGCCGCCGGTGGCGATGGGCTTTCTGCTTCTGGTGATTTTCGGCACGCGGGGCGGGCTGGGCGGCTTTCTCAAGGATCATTTCGGCATCGTCCTGGTTTTCCGCTGGACCGGCGCGGTGTTGGCCAGCGCCATCTTCACTTTTCCCTTTCAAGTCCGTTCCATCCGCCTGGCGCTGGAGGCCCGCGACAATGGCCTGGACGAAGCGGCGCGCACCTTGGGCGCGGGCTGGCTGGACCGGCTGATCAACGTCACTTTGCCTTTGGCGTTGCCCGGCCTGGTCGCGGGCGCCATCACCGCTTTCGCCGGCGCCCTGGGCGAATTCGGCGCCATCATCACCTTCGTCTCCAATATTCCGGGCGAAACGCGGACGCTTCCCCTTGCCATCTACACGGCGCTGCAGACCCCCGGCGGCGAAGCGCAGGCGGCGCGGCTTTCCGCGCTTTCCATCATCCTGGCGTTCCTGTTCCTCCTGGGCGCCCAGACGATCATGCGCCATACCACCGAGAAGACCGGGCGATGAGCGCCGAGGTCGCGATCCACCATGCTTACGGCAATTTCACCCTGGACGTGGCGTTCACCGCCGCGTCCGGCGGCGTGACCGCCCTGTTCGGTCCTTCGGGCGCGGGCAAGACCAGCATCGTGCACGCGCTGGCGGGACTGATGCGTCCTACGGAAGGCCGCATCGTGCTGGAAGGGCGCACCGTGCTCGACACAAAAGCGGGCCTGTTCGTGCCGCCGGAGAAGCGGCGCATCGGCCTGGTGTTCCAAGACGCCCGCCTCTTTCCCCATATGAGCGTGGAAAAGAATCTGCTGTTCGGCTGGCGGCGCAGTCCGGCGCGCGCCACGCCCGACGAGATCGCCAGAACCGTTTCACTGCTGGGCCTGGAAAAACTTCTGGCGCGCGCGCCTAAAAATCTTTCCGGGGGCGAAAAAAGCCGCGTGGCGCTGGGGCGGGCTTTGCTCGCGTCGCCCGACATCCTGCTCCTGGACGAGCCGCTGGCCAGCCTGGACGCGGCGCGGCGGGCGGAGATCCTGCCCTGGCTGGAGCGGCTGAGGGACATCGCCCGCATCCCCATCTTCTATGTCAGCCATTCCCTGGACGAAGTGGCGCGGCTGGCCGACCGGGTGGTGCTGCTGGATGGCGGACGGGTGACGGCGGAAGGAAGCGTGTTCGATCTTCTGGCTGGGCTGGGCGCGGAAAAGCCCTTGGGCGCGGTGCTGGAAGCGCGCGCCGCAGACATGCAGGACGGGCTTCAGACCCTGCTGTTCGATGGCGGGCGGCTGATGGTCACCGACATGCATGCGCCGGGAAGGCGCGTGCGGGTGCGGATCGGGGCGGACGATATTCTCATCGCCCGCGAAGCGCCGCGCGGCATCAGCGCCAACAACATTCTGCCGGTGACGATCTCAAGCGTGCGGCTGGACGGGCCGCGCGCGGAAGTGGAAATGCATTGCGGCCGGGCCAGGCTGGTGGCGCGGGTCACGGCCGCTTCAGTGAGCCGCCTTGGCCTGGCTCCGGATGCCGCGGCTTTCGCGGTGATCAAGGCGGTGATTGTCGAAGGCGGTTAAAGCGGTGGCGTCCGCCCGGTGAAGACCAGTTTCTTCGACAAGGTGAAATTGAACACCAGCCCCGCCAGCACGCCGATCACCAGCGCGAAATATTTGTTGTTGTAAGGCGCGTGCGCGAAATGCAGCAACGCCGCATAGGCGCCGTAATTGACCAACGCGCCCACGATATTGGCGGCGACGAATTTGCTCCATTCGTGGAATATCGCGGAAATGCTGCCCCGGGCGCGCCTGGCGGCGAAGGTGAAATAGCGATTGCCCAGCCAGGTGCAGATCATCGCGCAGAAAATCGACAGCACCCGTCCCTTGAAAGGATCCAGTCCCAGCCAATTGGTGTCTACGGCCAGGACGGTGGAATCCACCACGAAGCCCACGCCGCCGATCACGGCAAAGCGCAGGAAGGAAAGCCGCGCCAGGGCGCGTGTCCAGCTCACGGATCGTCGTGGCGGCGGCGCGGCGCCGAACGGTCGAGATCGAATTCCAGCGGGCCGGGAAAAGCGAGATAGGACATCCGTTTCAACTCCCAGCGCCCCCGTGTCACCGTGTCCAGGATCAGGCCGCAGGTGAGCGACAGGAACGCCAGCAGCATCAGGCCCATCGCCAACACGGCGGTGGGAAGGCGGGGGACCTGGCCGGTCTCGAGAAACTCGCTCACCACCGGCCAGCCGATCAGAAGCGATATCGCGGCCAGGAGGAAAAAGAAGAAGGAGAAGAAGATCAGCGGCCGTTCCTCGCGCACCAGATAGCCGATGGTGGAGAGGATGCGGAAACCGTCGCGCCAGGTATTGAGCTTGGACACCGAGCCGGCGGG
>JAFECO010000079.1 GCA_018242085.1 Pseudomonadota bacterium | reverse complement strand
TTCGCGCATGGCGATATCGATCTTCAAACCTATCTGCGCTTCGTCCGGGGACGCATGGGCCAGGGTCCGCGCGCTTTGTGCCTCTATGCCAGCGATGCGGAGATTTTCGATTTCCGTCCCGGGCGTTTCAAGACCGAGGAGCGCCTTTGCGGCCACACGGAATGGACCCGGCTGGAGGAGGCGCTTTGTGCCGTGGCGGAGGGTGCGGCGATGACGGCGCCTTCGGGCGCTCTCGCCCTGCTGACCGTGCCGGGCGCGGGCCAGGCCCTGTCACTGGAAAGTTCTGCCTGCCCGGTGCCGGTCAAGAAGCAGCGCAAATATAATCTGGCCCGCTGGGCGGTGACTGGGCGGGACAATCTGGCGATCAACGCCGCCTGCCAGCGCATTTATGAAGGGATGTTGGAAAGCTCGAACCCCGATTGGAAAGAGCTTTGCTATTTGTGGGCCAGTGATTTTCGCACCCATCTGACGGAAAAGCGCTGGGCGGCCTATCGCGCGCGGTTGCAGGCTGCGGATGCTTTATGGAGTGAACCGGACGCCGCCCCGCCCACCTCGCAAGGCACCGTCGCGGCGGATCGCTACATTCCCATCGAAACGCCGATGCTGCGCGCGACCTTGGACCGGCGGCGCGGACTTGCCATCGCCAGCCTGCAATTTAGGGGTCAAGCGAAGCCCGCATTGGGCGGCCTGCCGCACGGATTTTTTGACGACATCGCGCTGGCGGCCGACTGGTACACCGGAGACTGTGTTTTCGAAGCGCCGGGCGAACACAAGCTCACGGATTTGGAATGGTGCGAGGCACGCATCGACCGCCAAGCCAACGGCGATGTTGTGGCATTCGCGCGGATCGAAACGCCCAAAGGTCCCATCGAGAAAATTTTGCGCTTCTGCGCCGCCGTGCCGCGGATCGAGTTCGATCTCCGTTTCGACTGGAACGATTGGGGCAAAGGCGTTCTGCGGCTGGGCCATTTCACCTTGCTGCCGGATGCCTTCGACGCGAAGCAATTGACGCTGGCCACCACCAATGGCGGCGGGCCGGAGAGATACAGGCTTGCCGGCCGGACCATCGAGCATGGCGCGCCGGTCTCGTTCCTGGTCTCGTCCAGCCACGGATTCGGCATGACGGAAGGCTGGGCGGAAATCGGCGACGGCAAAACAGGGCTGCGGATCGATGTGGATCGCACCATCGCGCCGCTTCTGGGAATGCTGACCCATCGCCGGGCGGGCGAAAAACTATTCTGCCAGATCCAGCTTTCGGCCTTGGAGCTGGACGATACCCGCAAGCCGGACGTCTATCGTCCGGGCCCGCGGCGTTTCCGTTTTTCCGTCGGCGCGTCGCTTTGATCGTGGGATAGAAAAACAAACGGGCGATGCCCCCCGGCATCGCCCGTTTGCCATTCCCACCGACGAAGAGTCCCCTACACCTTAGGGCGGATGCCGCCTTCTGGCTGTCATCCGAACATTCAAAAGCCTGGAAAAGCGGCGGACGCGAAGAACCCCCACGTCCGCCATTTTCCTTTAGGCGTATCAGCCGCCCTGGAACAGGCCCAGGATGGTCTGCGGCGCCTGGTTGGCGATCGACAGCGCCTGGATGCCCAGCTGCTGCTTGACCTGCAGCGACTGGAGCGAAGCGCTTTCTTCCGCCATGTTGGCGTCCACCAGATGGCCGATGCCGATGGTCAGCGTATCGGACAGGTTCTGGGCAAAGGTCGACTGAATCGAGAACTTCGCGGCACCGGCCGACAACTTGGCCAGAGCCGAGTTGACGTTGGTGAGCGAGGCCTGGACCGTGGCGACCAGGGTCGACGCCTTGGCCTGGGTCGAAATCGTGGCCGTGGAGGTCAAGGTCACGATGCTGCCGCTGAGGCTCATATTCTGAGCCGAAGTGGTGATGCGACGCGCACCGTCGGCAGACGCCAGAGCCGTGATCTGAGTGGTCGAACCGTCCACCAGGTTGAAGCCGTTGAACACCGCATTCTTCACGATCGTGCTGATCTGATCGCGCAGCGCGGTGAAGTCTGAGTTCAGGGCCTGACGGCTGGCGGTGTCGAGCGACGAGTCGGCCGCGGACAGGGCCTTCTGCTTCAACTGGATCAGCAGGTCCGAAATGGACTGACCGGCAGACAGGGCGACGTCGATCGAAGACGTGCCGTTGTTGATCGAGTTGATGACCGAGGCATAGCCGGCAACCGCACCGCGCTGATTCTGCGCGATGGCGTAGATGGCGCCGTTGTCACGAGCCGAAGCCACCTTCAAACCGCTGTTGATGGCGCTTTGGGTCTTGGCCAACGCGCCCTGAGTCGCGCTGAGGTACTGCAGCGCGGTCAATGCGCCGGCATTGGTATTGACAGAAAAAGTCATTGGTCTCTCCGTTCTGGTATTGAGCGCTTTGGCTCATTAGGCGTTTTGCCCGGAGGACCAATAGGCAAGCGCCGTGCCGCGCCGGATTCAGATTCGCTTAAACATCGATTTTGCGCGCACGCGGAAAAATGGTTCTGGCGGAGATTTTCCCGGCACTTTCCTGCCCGGCAGTTTTTTCCCATTTGCGGCAAATATTGCCCAGCGCGCGCGGCAATTATTTCCACTTTGACGAAAAGACATGGCGTATTTGTTGGAAAAATTCCGGTAAACGAGCATGCTTACGAATAGATTGACGCCCCCATCTGTCCGCCACGGCCGCAAGCGGCCTGGCGGACATCTTCCCCCGCCAATGGCTTCGCCATGCGGGGGAAGAAATTCTCGGCCAAGGCGCCCGAGCGCTTGTTGCAGCCTGTCGAGGTCCGCCTCCCCCGCGCGCGCGTTAGCGCGCTGGTGGGGGAGGTGCCCGTAGCTGGCTCTCGAGCCAGCGAAGGGCGGAGGGGGACACAAAAAAAGAGCGGCGCTTGCGCGCCGCTCTTTGCCGTTGCTGCGATGCGGTGACCGTCAGCCGTTCTGGAACAGCGACAAGATGGTCTGCGGCGCCTGGTTGGCGATCGACAGAGCCTGAACGCCCAGCTGCTGCTTGACCTGCAGCGACTGGAGGCTGGCGCTTTCGTCGGCCATGTTGGCGTCCACCAGATTTCCCAGACCCGAAGTCAGAGTGTCGGCCAGCTTCTGGGTGAAGCTTGCCTGGATCGAGAACTTCGCCGCGCCGGCCGACAATTTGGCCAGCGCCGCGTTGACGTTGGTGAGCGAGGTCTGGATGGTCGCGATCAGGGCCGAAGCCTTGGCCTGGGTCGACACGGTGGCCGTGGAGGTCATGGTCACGATGCTGCCGCTGAGACTCATATTCTGGGCCATGGTGGTGATGCGGCGAGCACCATCGGCGGACGCCAGGGCCTGGACCTTGGTGGTCGAGCCATCGACCAGGTTGAAATTGTTGAAAACGGCATTCTTGACGATGGTCGAGATCTGATCGCGCAGCGCCGTGAAGTCCGAATTCAAGGCCTGGCGGCTGGCGGTATCAAGCGAAGGATCGGCGGCCGACAGCGCCTTCTGCTTCAACTGGATCATCAGATCCGAAATCGACTGGCCGGCGGACAACGCAACTTCGATCGCCGAGGAACCGTTGTTCAAGCTGCTGGCGACCGACTGGAAGCCCGCAATCGCGCCGCGCTGGTTCTGAGCAATGGCGTAAATCGCACCATCGTCTTTAGCGGACGCAACCTTCAACCCGGAATTGATGGCATTCTGGGTCCGTGCAAGCTGACCCTGGGTTTCATTCAAATATTGCAGCGCCGTCATCGCGCCGGTGTTGGTGTTGACGCTAAAGGACATGGGATTTCTCCATTACTTCGTTCAGTGGGATGGCGCGCGTTCTACGGAGCCAAGGCATTTGACCTGCCCCACTTCTGCAACGGGTGTGCCAGAATGGTTCTGCCCTTTTAACTTTTTAAGTTGTTGATTTTACAAGATTATTTTTCAACGTCCCAAGCGGCGCTTAGGCATGATTTGCCGAACGGGAAGAAACTGCCGCGCGCTTTTTTGTTTCCCCCATCTGTCTGCCACGCGGGCAAGCCCGCTAGCGGACGTCTTCCCCCGCCAGCGGCTTCGCCGCGCGGGGGAAGAAAGCCAGCGCCAAGACGCTCTAGCGCTGGTTGCAGCCTGCCGAGGCGCTTGCGATGCGGAGGGGGAAGAAAAACAAAAACAAAAAGCCGGCGCGTTTCCGCGCCGGCTTTTTTAAGCCCCCTGAAACCTGGCTGCTTTTTATCCGACTTTGGCCTGCAGGCCCTGCATGATGGTGCGATTGATCTCGATCAGCGGATCGAGCGGCGCCTTCTCGCGCGTCACGCGACGCGAATATTTCGACACCCAGAGCGATAAAGACACGATCTTGGCCCGCAGATCCGCGGTCAGGGCATTGCGGTCGTCCATGCAATCGGCCGCCAGGGTGCGCCACATGCGGCGATTCCAGTCGATCGCCTCGACCAGCGGCGCGCCTTGGGCGTTTTTGCTTTTGGCCTCCAGCAGCGCGCCCGTCACCTGACCGAACAGGCGATATTCCGTCGCGCGCGGATCTTCAACTACGCGCTGAACGTTTTGATACGCTTGAAGGGTCATAATTCAGTCGCTCCTGTTCGTAGTCGAATAGCTTGCGGCAGGCGATCAGCGCCTTGTAATAGGCGCCCTGGCTCACATCCCGGCTGATTTCCACGCAGGCGGCCAGGATGACGCGGTTCTGAATGGCGCCCATGAACTCGCTCATGCGCAGGGCGAATTCGTCGTAAGGCTCTTCGCGGCCTTCGCTGTCCAGATACATCATCATGATGGCCAGATAGACCAGCCGCGCCGGCGTCTTGGCGTCCTTGGGCTGCATGATGTCTTTTTCGCGCAGCACACAGGCCTTGTTCTGAATGACCAGGCTGGTGCGCTTATCGCCATTGGCGAGCACCGCGCCATTGAGCACGAATTTTTCGCCCGGCTTCAGCGACAATTTCAGAGGCATGCGGGGGGTCCTTGCCTGTTCAGTGACTGTGACCATATCGCGGCAGGGTTAACAAAAGCCTGATGGTTTGCGGCTTATCGTTCACGCCCGGTTAAACATAAGACGCTTTGATGGCCGCCGATTTATCAGCCGGAAGACGTAAGCGATGGCAACCGCCGCAAGCCTGAAAAGTATCGATTCGTTAACCGGCGTCGACGCCCGCATGGAAGCGCTGGACCGGCTGGAAAAGCTCGCCGACGAAGCCGCCGCCGAAATCGCCCGTCACCGCTCCAATCTGCTTTTGAAGCGCGGCATCAAGGCCTGGCGCCGGGGCGAAATCGTGCGCGCGGGACAATGGGCGCTCAAATCCACCGAAATGGATCCCACCAACGCCAAGGCATTTCACGTGTTGGCGATGGCGCTGGAACGGATGGGGCATCTGCACAAGGCGCTGGTGACCTACGAACGCGCCTTCGAGCTGGATCCCAGCGATCCGGAGCTTTTGATCAATCTGGGCCTCACCGCCTGGAACCTGAAGCTGAACGAAGCCGCGGCCCGCATGTTCCAGCTTTATGTCGATGCCTGCCCGCAGTCGCCGCTGGGCTACAACAATCTGGGCAGCGTCATGTACGACCTGGGCAGCGCCGAGATGGCGATCGAAACCTTGCGCGCCGCGATCTTCCGCATGCCGCAAGAAGCAATCCTGTGGAATTCCCTGGCCACGGTTCTGGCCGAGGAAGGTCGCGCCGAGGAAAGCCTGGTCTTCTATAACGAAGCGGTGCGGCTGGAGCCGGGGTTTGCCCGCGGCTATCACAATCTGGGCTATGCCTATCAGCATCTGGGCCAGCTGGAAGAAGCGCTGGAGAATTACGACCGGGCGCTGGAATATGCGGTCGATCCCACCGAGCGGCTGGAATCGCGCCATTCACGCAGCATCTGCCTGATCGGCGCGGGCCGGATCGAAGAAGGTTTCCGCGAATATGAGATCCGCAACAGTGAGCGTTTCCGGGCCTATTTCCATCACATGATCAACGCGCCGCGCTGGAACGGCGAGCCGGTGGAAGGGATGAAGCTGCTTTTGGTGGGCGAACAGGGCCTGGGCGACGAATTCATGTTCGCCAATATCCTGCCCGATGTGATCCGCGATCTGGGGCCGGACGGCAAATTGCAGATCGCGGTCGATCCGCGCCTGGTGACTTTGTTCCAGCGCAGTTTCCCGGAGGCTGAAGTCGGCACCTATGACGATCGCACCTTGATCGACAAGGACGGCAACAAGGCGTTGCGCCTGATTCCCTTCGCGTCGAACGGCAACGAACCGGACATGTGGGCGCCGATGGGCTCGGCCTTGCCGGTCTATCGCAAAGCGCTTTCGGATTTCCCCCACAAGCCGTTCCTTGTCCCCGATCCCGCGCGGGTGGCGGAATTCAAGGCGCAATTGGCCAGGCTTCCCGGCAAGAAAGTCGGCGTCTGCTGGCGCTCGATGATGCTGGAAGCCAAGCGCGCCAAATATTTCAGCCCGATCGACGGCTGGGCGCCGCTGCTGAAAACCGAAGGCGTCAGCTTCGTCAATCTTCAATATGGCGACTGCGCCGGGGAGATCGCGCGCGCCAAAGAACAGTATGGCGTCACCATCCATCAGATCGAAGGCCTGGACTTGCGCAACGACATCGACGGAACCGCCGCCCTGTGCGCGGCGCTGGACCTGGTGTTGTCGGCGCCGACCGCCGCCGCCGCCACGGCCGCCAGCGTGGGCGCCAAAGTCTGGTTTCTCGCCGCCGGCCGCACCTGGCCTCAGCTGGGGACGGACGAGTATCCCTGGTATGCGGACACGCGGGTGATGACGCCCAAAGGCTTCGCCGACTGGGCCCATTTGATGCCCGAAGTCAGCGCCGCGCTGTCGGACTTCGCCCGCTGATCAAACCTGAAAGGTAAAAGGCCGGCCTCGCGATTTGGGCTTCCAGCCCGCGTCGATGGCGCGGCGGATGGCATCGGCCAGGCCTTCGCGATCCACATCGGGCCGCTCGGTCTTGCCGCCGGGCATTTCCTTGAAGGGAAATTCCAGAATCAGTTCGCGATGCGCCTCGTCCGTGCGTTCGACCGACAGGCGCAGGCCCAGATGATCGCCATGGGGATCCCAGATCTGTTCGCTGCGCAGG
>JAFECO010000078.1 GCA_018242085.1 Pseudomonadota bacterium | reverse complement strand
CGATCCCGGCAAGCCCTGGACCGATGCCATCGCGGAGGTGATGAAGGACCTCAATGTGGATGGCGTGAATGGCGACACCCAGGACGGCGTGCCGCTGACATTTTCCTTGGCGGCGGACAAAAGCGGCCATCCCATGGTGTTCGAGCCGGAACTGACCATGAGCGATGAAGCGCTGGCCTGGAATCAAATTCATTGGGGCCAGTACAAATATCAGTTCGTTCCCACCCTGGACAAATATCGCTGGCTGGAGCCGCGCCATCAGACCCACATCTCGGACCGCTGGAATCACAGCAAGACCGATGCGCTGCAATTCGCATTCTTCAACGGCGAAGGCTGGGAAAGCTGGGAGAATGTCTGGGGCATCTGGAACGGCATCACGCCGCGCGACAGTGAAGCCACGCGTCGGGTCGCCACCATGGAACGGGCGATGGCGCCTCTCTTCGCCAATGAAGGCTGGGAGCCTTTCTATCCGATGAACAGATACGGCGTGTTTTCGAGCCGCTGGCCGTCAGCGGATCGCACGCTTTGGACCATCGTCAACCGCAATGCCTATGACGTGGATGGCCGGCAAATGATGATTCCGTTCGCCGACGGCGCACGGTATTTCGATGTCTATCATGGTGTGGAGCTTCATCCCGATCGCGAAGGCGCGAACGCGGTGCTGTCATTCTCCATGGAGGCGCATGGCTATGGCGCAGTCCTGGTTCTTCGTGGCGCGCCGGACGCCGATACCGCCGCCTTTCTGGCGAAAATGAAGGCGATGTCGGCCAAGCCGCTTTCCAGCTATTCCGACGAATGGAAGTATTTGCCGCAGACCCTGGTCGAGATCAAACCGACATCCGCCACGGCATCCGCGCCGCAGGGCATGGTGAAAATCCCGGGCGGCGATTTCACTTTCCGGGTGGAGGGCATTGAGATCGAAGGCCACAATGATGTGGGTGTCGATGTGCAATATCCCTGGGAAAAGGATGCAAGGCGCTTTCACGACCATCGGATGACTGTGAAGCCCTTCTATATCGACAAATATCCCGTCACCAATGTGCAGTTCAAAGCCTTTCTGGACGCAACGCACTACCGGCCCGCCGACGCTGCGAATTTCCTGAAGGACTGGACGGGTGGCCAATATCCGCAAGGCTGGGACAACAAGCCCGTGACCTGGGTGTCACAGGATGATGCCCGCGCCTATGCGGCCTGGGCCGGCAAGCGCCTGCCTCGCGAATGGGAATGGCAATTCGCGGCGCAGGGGACGGACGGACGTGCCTATCCCTGGGGCAATGACTGGGATGCCGCGGCGGTCCCGATTCCGGATCGGGGACGGAAATTGTCCGCGCCCGATGCGGTGGACGCCCATCCCAAGGGCGCCAGCGCGTTCGGCGTGATGGATCTGGTCGGCAATGTCTGGCAATGGACCGATGAATATGTCGACGAGCACACGCGCGCGGCGATCTTGCGCGGCGGCAGCCATTATCAGCCGGCAGGCGCGATCTGGTATTTTCCCCAAGCCTATCGCAACGACCAGCATGGCAAGCTGCTGTTGATGGCGCCGAGTTATGACCGGTCCGGCACGGTAGGGTTCCGCTGCGTGAGCGACGCGCCCTGAAAACCCCCGCGCCTTGAAAAACCTAGGCAAGAACGGGTTTTTTGACAGTTGACGGCCTGGCGCTGTCTCCGCGATCCCATGGCGCCGGAACCGGTGCGGGCGTAATATACACTGGTCACATGTGAGAGGCTTGTTTCGGACATTTGGGAGGTTTGCGATGAAGCATTCAGCTCTTCTTTCCGTCCTGTTCGTTTCAACTTTGAGCGCGACAACGGCCAATGCCCTGGTGGGCGTGGGAGCGGTGAACCCGGACCGCCCGGCCAACAATGTGGAAATGATCTACAGCACCAATCCGGCGCTCCAATGCTATTACGCCGCGCGCGATAGCGTGGATCTGCACTATGGGCTGGAGCATTGCGATATCGCGATGCGCGATCCGCACATGAATTACCGGTCCAAGATCGTGCTCAATCGCGGCATAATCCGCTATGCGATGGGCGACCGTGCCGGCGCGCTGCGCGATTTCAGGAATGCGATCGAATACGATCCGTCCGCGGGCGATGCCTATCTGACTCAGGCTCAGGTTCTGGTGGCGGATGGGCGTCCGGCCGACGCGCTGGCGGCGATCAATCAAGGCATCGCGCTGGGCGCCAAGAACCTGCATGTCGCCTATTACAGCCGCGGCGAGATCGAGGAAGATGCGGGCAATGTTGCCCAGGCCTATCGCGACTATAAGCGGGCCCTGACGATCAAGCCGGATTATGCCCCGGCTTTGCGCCAGCTGGAGCGCTTCAAAGTCGTCCCGCGGAATATCCAGACACCGTGATGTCCGCCGCGCCGGCTTGATCGCTACCGGCTCACGTCATTGCCGCCATGGCGCATGACATGGGGCTTGAAGTCGTAGTGCGTGAGCACTTTCAGGGCTTTTTCCAAAAGCGCCTTGATGTTGCCGCGCGGTCCGGATGCGGCGCGCACCATGTCGGGTGTGTTGAGCGAAACCTTGGCGCCCTTGTGGCCCGCGGGACCGGGAAGCGCCAGAAACAGCGGCACGCCGCCTTGAAGGCCGGTCGCCACGAAATCAACGAACCAGGGTTGGCGAATGGTCTTCAAGGGATTGCCGATCAGCATCAGGCTGACGCCGACGGAAGATTGCAGATGCTCCGGCACATCGGTTTCCAGTTCGGCGAAGACGCCGGATTTGTCCGGCCGCCACGCCTCGCCGAAAATCTCCAACTGCCGCCAGCCGCAGAAATAATCGGCGCAGACATCCGGCCGCGTGGCATAGATGGCGCAACCCCTATCGCAGTGACGGCAGGTCGCACCCGCCACCTTCTGGATTTGCGGATTGTCGATGGCCGGCACCGTGCAGCAGACGGTGCATTCGCCGCAGGCGCGCCCAGGGACGATATCAGGAACGAGATTTTGCATGCCGGTATCTTATAGCCGCAATGTCGTCCTGTTCTCATCCATCATTTCGGGCAGCGGCTCCCAAGATTTCGTCCCGTCATGTTAGGTTTGCGAATCTGCGGGCGATGACCCGCTTCGATGAGGAAAAGATGGCGATCGCGCGGAACGGGAATGTGCGGCTTCACTGGCGCGAGGATGGCGCGGGTCACCCTTTGCTGTTGCTCAATTCGGTGGGCTGCGACCTGACGCTCTGGGATGGCGTGGTGGCGCATCTCAAAGGCTTTCGCGTGCTCAGGATGGACATGCGCGGGCATGGGGCCTCGGATTCGCCGGCCGGCGATGCCACGCTGGATCAGATCGCGTCGGATGCGCTGGCTGTGCTGGATGCCGCCGGCGTGGACAGGGCGGCGGTCTGCGGCCTTTCGCTGGGCGGGATGACGGCAATGACCATGGCCTTGAACGCGCCGTCCCGGGTTTCGGCCCTGGTTCTGGCCTGTACCTCGGCGCGGATGGACCGGCAAGTCTGGGACGCACGGATTGCCGCCGTTCGGGGGCAGGGCATGGCGGCCGTCGTCGATCCCGTGATGGCGCGTTTCTTTTCGGAAGAATTTTGTCGCGACCATGCCGGGGCGGTGGCTGCAATACGCGACTGCTTTCTTCGCCTGGATCCGCAAGGCTATGCGGGATGCTGCGCCGCCATTCGCGACATGAACCTGCTGGAGCGGATCGCCCAGATCGCCGCGCCCACGCTCATTATCGCGGGCGACAAGGATATCGCCACGCCCTTCGAAGGCCATGGCAGCGAGATCGCCAGGAAGATCGCCCAGGCCGCGGTCCGCATGATGCCGGCTGCCCATCTCGCGCCCGTCGAAAAGCCCGATCTCTTCGCCGCTCTTGTGACGGATTTTCTGTCCGGGGTTCCGGGCGCCGGACGGGTTTAGGCGGCAGACTTCTTCCCAAGCCCGGCACCAGGGCCGCAGGCTGAAGGAATTTTCAGCCATTGCAAGCATTTAAGGCTGGTTTTGCCGATCGATATCCCCTGCCTTTTACGCGGAATTTACCCCGTCACCGCAATCTCCGCGCCATGGCCACGCTAGGGCAATGCCGCCTTCAACCGGGTCGGCCAGAATGATGTTCGAGACCAGATCCAATGACACCGGCATGGGCCTTATTCCTGATCGACCTGCTTTCGGTCTCGGCGGGCTGGCCTTCGACACTTTGGATCGCGGGCGCCGACTGGCGGCATGACTGGTTTCCGCTTCTGGCGTTCCCGCTGACCGATCTGGTCTGTTTTTATGCATTGGGCCTCTACCGGCGCGACAGCATCGCCGACATCTCCGATGCGCTGGAGCGGGTTCCGGTCATTGTGGTGATTGCGGTGGCGGGGGCGAGCCTGGTGGCCGCCGCTTTCGGCTGGCCCTTCTCGCTGTCGCTCTCAATCGCCGGCGTGGTCTGCTTCACGGTCTCGGCGGTCCTGGCGCGCCTGATATTCAAGGCGCTGCGCCGGCATTCGGTCTTCCGCACGCGCCTGCTCATCATCGGCGCGGGCAAGCGGGCCTGGGACCTGGTCTGGATTCTGCGCACCCAGGGGCGGTTCTGGCAATATGACCTGACCTTCGTGCATGAAGACAGTTTCGGTGCGATCGACGAAAGGCTGGCGGCGGATTCCAGCAATCGCATCATCGTCGCATCCAGCAATCTCTTGAAAATCGCGAGCCGGGTGCGCGCCGACGAGATCGTGGTGGCGCCGGACGACCGGCGGGGAATGGCGCTGGAATCGCTGATCACGTGCCGGGCCGCGGGCTATCCGGTTTCCGAATATGCCAGCTTCCTGGAAAAGGAAGTCTGCCGCATCGACATCAAGCGGCTGGACCTGGCCTGGCTGCTTTATTCCGAAGGGTTCCGCACCGGCCGGCTGACAGCGGCCTTCAAGCGGCTGTTCGACATTGCCGGCAGCCTGGCGATCCTGATTCCCGTTTCGCCATTCCTGCTGCTGGCGATGGCGGCGGTATGGCTGGGCGATCGCGGGCCCGTCTTCTACCGGCAGGAGCGCGTGACAAGGCGCGGCCGCAATTTTCGCATTCTGAAACTGCGCACCATGCGGGTGAATGCGGAATCCGGCGGCGCGGTCTGGGCCGCGGCCAAGGACAGCCGGATCACCCCGGTGGGCGAATTTCTGCGCCGCAGCCGGCTGGACGAGGTGCCGCAGCTGCTCAATGTGCTGTGGGGCGACATGTCGCTGGTCGGTCCCAGGCCCGAGCGGCCGGAATTCATCGAAGACCTGGCCAAGATGCTGCCGCTCTATCACGAGCGGCACGCGGTGAAAGCGGGGCTGACCGGCTGGGCCCAGGTCAATTATCCCTATGGCGCGTCGCTCGACGATGCCCGCTCGAAGCTGAGTTACGATCTATATTACGTGAAGAATTACAGCTTGTTCTTCGACCTTCGGATCGTCATGCAGACCTTGCGCGTGGTGCTCTGGCCCGGCTCCGGCGTGCGCTGATCACCCCCGTCAATTCTTCGGCAGAGCGCCGGCATTTCCCGGCCCGCCCACCGCCTGCAATTTCGGCAGCCTGTCGTCGACAGGCGGCAAGGCAGGATAAGGCGCGTGCGGTTCGGCCTGATACCAATAGGCCACTGAGTAATAATTGTCGGACCGGTAATTGGCATGGCCATGTTCGATGGTGGCCTTGATCGATTTGTTGAAGGGAATGGGCGAGTCGAGGTGGAAGCGATAGACGCTCGACCGGCTGCCCGCCAGCTCGTCGCCGACGATGGGCGCGCCATAGAGCGGATAGGAAAAGGAATGGCCGCCGAAATCCCAGGCGCCCAGGAAATAGTCCTCCGCCCCGGTGCCGGCGATGGAAGGTGACTTCTCGCCGTCGATGAAGAACATGTCGTCGCCTTCGCCCCACCACAGATCCTGGTTCTGCAGGACCGACATGGTCACGCCGACGAACTGGCCGTGCCCCTGGGCTTCCATCCAGACATAATTATTCTCGCCGGTAAGATTGGGATTCTTGCTGGTGTCCTGATTGCGCAGCCAATCATTGGCGATGCCGCGATTGGGCTGTGCCTGGCGATATTGTGCGTGGAAATAAAGCGTGCCCGCCGCCAGCGGACGCGCATACGTCCGGTAATCGATATTGTAATAGAAGTCGCCGACCGGCTGCTTTCCTTCATTGGTGACGGTGATGCGGGCATGACGCCCGAATGGCATGGGGAAATAGCTGTTCATGGCCTTGTCGTTGCCCACCGACAGCATCTGGGATTGCCAGCTGTTATAGATGCCGAGGCCGAGGCCGAAGAAATCGCCGACCGGCGTTTCGACGCTGGGTGTCGCCTCGCCATCCCAATAGATGCGCAGGACGATTTTCTTGAGATGGTAATTCTCGTTGGTGGCGATGGTGAACCAGATATGCGAGATGGCGCCAGGCCCGTCCGCATCCAGAACCGTCAAAGTCGCGCCGGGTTCGATGCGCCGGGAATCGTCATTGCGGCCGGTGGGGTCCGAACTGGAGGCGCGATGCGGCGTATAGGTCTGCTGGCGCGTGAGATCGGGCTGCCAGTTCACATCCTGTGCTGCCGCGCTTGCCATCCAGGACAGGCCGCCAAACAGTGCGAGCATCGGAATTATGCGCATCATGCCGAATTTCTCCCCCAAGGAATTAGGCCGCGTCAGCCAGGCACTATACCGGAATTGTCCGAAAACCCCATGCACCGCGCTGTTATATCCGGTCTGGGCAGCGGGGGCTCCGATTTGCGCTTGCCCCGAGGTCATTCTCCGCTAGAAAGACCGTCAGCAAATGCCGCGAACTCTGCTTTCAGGGGATGAAGATGAGCAAACCCACTGCCCAGCGCACCACGACTGTTTTTCCGCTGTCGCTCAAGTCGGTCCTGACTGTTATCGGCGGCGTGGGGCTGCTGACCTTGAGCGCCAAGATTCAGGTCCCCTTCTGGCCGGTTCCGTTGAATTTACAGACCATGGCGGTGATGGCCTTGGCCCTTGGGCTGGGACCGCGGCTGGCGGTCGCGACGTTCGCGGCCTATCTCGCCGCCGGCGCGTCGGGGCTGCCGGTCTTCGCCGGCTCGCCGGAGCGGGGCGTGGGACTTCTATATATCGCCGGCCCCACGGGCGGATATCTGCT
>JAFECO010000077.1 GCA_018242085.1 Pseudomonadota bacterium | reverse complement strand
GCCTCGTCGAAGCTGATGAACAGGCTGTCCATCAGGGCCTGGGCTTCGTCATTCATGCCCGCGATTTTCAGCCGCTCCAGGACCAGCCAGCCATGCAGGGCCACCATGTCGAACCGGCCGTCGATCGTGTCGGGAACTTCCAGGTCGCGAAAGAAAAAAGGCGCGCGCGCGCGGGCCACCAGCTGGGCCTCCAGCTGGGCCGCGAATTCCTTGCGCGCTGCCGATTTTCGCAACAGATTCAACATGAACTTCGCCTCATCCGGCCCCTTTTTCGGGCCTGCGGGTCTTGCAACCCCCGAAGGCTGAGGTTAGCACAGACAGGAAGGTGGGGCGTCAGGGCCACAAAGTCGCAAGCAATGAAACTCGTAACCGCAACCCTCCTCGCTTCGGCGGCAGCGCTGATCGCCTGCGCCCCGGTCATCGACCAGCGGGGCTATCTATCCGATCCTCAGGTCGAAGCCAGCATCAAGGCCGGCAGCGATACCAAGACCAGCGTCCAGGACAGGCTGGGCAATGCCTCCACCGCCGCCACCTTCGGCGGGGATGCCTGGTATTATATTTCCTCGACCGAAAAGCAGGTGGCGTTCTTCACCCCCACCGTGCTCAACCGCGCCATCCTGGCCGTCTATTTCGACAAGGACGGCAAGGTGAAGGACATGCGCCATTTCACCCTCAAGGACGGCCATGTGGTTTCGTTCGAGACCAGGGAGACCCCGGCCCGCGGCCGCGAGCTCACCTTCCTGCAACAGCTCCTGAACGCCCAGCCCGGCACCAGCGCCCGCAACATGGACGACCAGAATCCCGGCGGCGGCGGCGGGCCGCCCACCGGCGGCGGGCTTCCTTAGTTTCCCCCATCTGTGCGGCACGCGGGCAAGCCCGCTACCGCACATCTTCCCCCATTACGGGCTTCGCCCGATGGGGGAAGAAAGCCGGTGTTTGCTGAAACAAAAAAAGCGCGGGCCGCAAAAGCCCGCGCTTTTTCTTTCTGCGTTTTAGTTCTTACAGATGCGCCAGCACCGCGAGCAGCAGCAGCGCAACAATGTTGGTGATCTTGATCATCGGATTGACGGCGGGACCGGCGGTGTCCTTGTAGGGATCGCCGACCGTGTCGCCCGTCACCGCGGCCTTGTGGGCGTCCGAGCCCTTGCCGCCGTGATGGCCGTCTTCGATGAACTTCTTGGCATTGTCCCAGGCGCCGCCGCCCGAGGTCATCGAGATCGCCACGAACAGGCCCGTGATGATCACGCCCATCAGCATCGCGCCCAGCGCATCGAAGGCCTGGGTCTTGCCGGCGATCCAATACACCAGCACGAACAGCACGATGGGCGAGAATACGGGCAGCATGGACGGAATGACCATCTCCCCGATCGCGGCCTTGGTGAGAAGATCCACGGCGCGGGCATAGTTGGGCTTCTGCGTACCCTGCATGATGCCCGGCATTTCGCGGAACTGCTTGCGCACTTCCTCGACCACCGCGCCGGCCGCGCGTCCCACCGCCGTCATCGCCATGCCGCCGAACAGGTAGGGCAGAAGACCGCCGAACAGAAGGCCGACCACGACCCAAGGCTCGGACAGGCTGAAGGTCGGCTGGGTGATGCCGGCAAAGAAGCCGGTGCTTTCCTTGGCGAAGTATTTCAGGTCCTGGGTGTAAGCGGCGAACAGGACCAAGGCGCCCAGGCCGGCCGAACCAATGGCATAGCCCTTGGTGACGGCCTTGGTGGTGTTGCCCACCGCGTCCAGCGCGTCCGTGGTCTTGCGCACATCGCCTTCCAGGCCCGACATTTCCGCGATGCCGCCGGCATTGTCGGTGACCGGACCGAACGCGTCCAGCGCCACCACCATGCCCGCCAAGGACAGCATCGTCGACACCGCGATGGCGATGCCGAACAGGCCCGCCAGCGAGTAAGTGACGATGATGCCCACGCAAATCACCAACGCCACCGGCGCCGTCGATTCCATCGAGATGGCGAGACCCTGGATCACGTTGGTGCCATGGCCCGTGACGGAGGATTTGGCGATCGCCCGAACCGGCCGGAAATTGGTGCCGGTATAATATTCGGTGATCACGATCAGCGCCGCGGTGACGGCCAGACCCACCAGACCGCAATAGAACAACGTCATGCCGGTATAGGTCGCATCGCCGCTGGTGATCTGCGTATCCATGCCGATCATCCAGTTGGTCAGCGGCCACAGCCCGATCAGGGACAGGATCATGGTGGCGATCACGCCCTTATAGAGCGCGCCCATGATGTTCTTGGAAGCGCCCAGACGGACAAAGAAAGTGCCGATGATCGACGTGATGATGCTCATGCCCGCGATGGCGAGCGGATAGAGCATCAGGGCTCCCTTCATGGCGCCGGTGAAATAGATCGAGGCCAGGACCATGGTCGCCACCGTGGTGACGGCGAAGGTCTCGAACAGGTCCGCCGCCATGCCGGCGCAGTCGCCGACATTGTCGCCCACATTGTCAGCGATGGTGGCGGGATTGCGCGGGTCATCTTCAGGGATGCCCGCTTCGACCTTGCCCACCATGTCGCCGCCGACATCGGCGCCCTTGGTGAAGATACCACCGCCCAGGCGGGCGAAGATCGAGATCAGCGAAGCGCCGAAGCTGAGGCCGATCAGCGATTCCACGATGATGCGGCTTTGCGCCGGGTCATCCAGGCTGAGGCCAAAGGGGCCCGTGAGCAGCGCGTAGTAACCGGCGACGCCCAGAAGGCCCAAGCCCACCACCAGCATGCCGGTGACGGCGCCGGCACGGAACGCGACCGAAAGGCCGCCCGCCAGGCCGCCGCGCGAAGCTTCGGTGGTGCGCACATTCGCCCGCACCGAAACGAACATGCCGACATAACCGGCAAGACCCGACAGGATCGCGCCAATCAGAAAGCCTACACCGAGCTGCCAGCCCAAAAACCAGCTTGCCAGTACGAAGATCACCACGCCGACCATGGCGATGGTGGTGTATTGGCGATTGAGATAGGCGTTGGCGCCTTCTTGAATGGCGGCGGCGATTTCCTGCATGCGCGCATTGCCGGCGCTGAGGCCAAGCACGGAGCGTATGGTCCATACGCCATACAGCAGCGCCAGCACGCCGCAGACAAGGATGATGGGTAATTGTGAATTCATGGAAGGGTCCCTCGTTTTTTGAAAAACGTTGATCGGCCCGGATCGACCGGGTCGATCCCAATGGCCGGCCCGCCCTGGGACCGCTTCAAGGGCGCGCAGAGACTGCCAAATGCCCGCAATTCAGGCAACCACACTTCTGCCACAAATTGCCAAATTTTTAGGGGGCTTAATGCCCGTGCGCGGGCTTGGCTGGCTGCGCCGGCGGCGAATCGGCTGGCGGCGGCTGTCCGGCAACCGCCGTGACCGGGCTGGGATGCAGCGGGGCGATCTGAACCTGGGTGATCGCGATGGAAACCAGCTTGCTCGCCCCCACCACATTGCGCGCATCGGCCAGGAGCCGGACCTGCAGTGCGGCATTGTCTACGGTCGCGGGGTCGCCGGACGTGGCGATCTCCTTCGCGTTCACATCCCGCACGAAAGCATCCTGAATGAACGCGATCTTGTCCCGCACCTGATTGGCGCTGACATCGGAGTTCGCGGTCAGCCGGCTGGAGATGTAGGCATAGCCGGAAAGCTTCCCGTCGGCGCCCGTCATCGGCGCCATCAGGAACGGCATGTCGATATTGGTGCCGGGTGCGCCGGCCTTGTCGCCCTTTTCGCTATGTTCGCTTTCTTTGCCTGCCGCCTTTTCCGCGGCAGCGGCCGGAGCGATGGCCAAGACAAAGATCAGGGCGACGGACATGCAGCGCATGGCCGCCGAGATTGGACAAACATGATTAGCAAATTGTTAAGCCTGTCCGGGTCCATCCACAACCCGGCGTCAATGCTGCTCCAGGGCCAGGAAATCCATCGCATCGCCGATGGGGATGAACATGTTCAGTCCCGCCGGCTGGCCTCCATTAAAATAGGTCATAACCGTGATGCCGATCACCGCACCGGTTTCATCCAGCAGGGCGCCGCCGCTGGAACCTGGCGAGATGGAAACATCGCTTTGGATATAGCGCAGTCCGTCAATAACCCGGTCCGCGGAAACCACACCGCTGCTGACGGTGCCTTGGAACGCCTTGCCGTTCGGAGAGCCGATCGCATAGACACGCTCACCCGGCGAGACGGCACCGCGCTTAAGCGCAAGCGGTGTCCGGTCGCGCGGGTTGGTCTTCACGATGGCGACATCGCGGTTCTTGGATACGCGGATGACTTGCCCAAGCCCTTCAAGCCCATCGGACCAGCGCAAGCGCACTTCCTTGTCTTCGCCCACCACATGGGCATTGGTCAGCACATAGCCATCGTCGGAAACAAGGACGCCCGACCCGCTCCCACTGCCAGTCATGATCGTAAGGACATCTCCCACTGCATCGGCTATTTTTCGGGAACCGGCCTTCAAGCTCCCGCTCAGAAGAATCTTGTTCTGCTCACCGGGCATTTGAAATCCGGCCGTGAGCGCTTTGGGAGCGGTCATCGCCGCGCGAAAATCCACGTTCGAAGCCAATGCAGCCACATTGCTGGCGAAGGCACCCGCAAGAAGCCGGGCGATGCCTCCAGGGGTGGCTGTATCCAGATGGGCCGTCCCAACGGTGCTGGCCCGCACAACAACCTGCTTCTTGATAGGCGAATAAATCTGCCAATCGATCTTCATGGTGCTGTCGCCCTGTATGTCGCCAGCATTGCTCTTCACCCAGAGCCCACCATAACTGAAACAGCCGTCAATATGTGCATCCGTAATGACAGCAGCGACCTCATAGTCAGCCGATGCGGATTCCGGATCAAACAAATTATCCTCACCCGGCGTGATGACCTTGTATCCGGCTTTTTCCAATTCCGATTTGAAGCCGGGCGCAAATTCCGACGTATCTACCTGTCCACGCCCCTTCTCGTAAGTCTGGGTGACGGGCTCACCGAAACAGAGTGGGGCACCGGGCCTCAGTTTGATCCAAAGCGTTCCGATGGGAATCGCAGAAATCACCCCGCGCAGCTTCAGCGAATTTTGCGCCACAGGTGCCGGTGTCGCTATGGGTGTGTCCTGTGCGGTTTGTCCGAACGCGGTCCCGCAAACCAGTGCCCAAGTCAATGCGCTGGCCAGTGTCCTGGCCGTCAATGATCTGCCCATCACGCCCCGCGCGAGTTCTGCCTTTGTTCCCCATGCATAGCGCAGCGGAAGCGAGGTGACAATCCGAAAGGGTCGCTTTTCAAAAAATCTCGATGGCCTGGTTAAAAATGCCGATAGCCAGGTTGTGGGACCACAACCTCCTCACCGTTGACGCGAAGGTTGACGCCCTCGCCTGCCTGAACCCGGCCGATGCGCGTGAAAGGCCCGCTCAACCCAAGGGGCGCCGTAAAGGCGGTCTGGTAATCATCGCCCGCGGCGACCGCGCGCGCCAATGTATCCGCACCCCATAATCGTCTCAGCGCTGGCGAAAGCGGCACGCGCTCGGCGTCCACGACAATGCCGACACCGGACGCCAAAGCGAGGTGGCCAAGATCGGCGATCAGGCCATCCGAGACGTCCACGCCGGCATGCGCGATATCGCTAAGACCATTGCCGAATGCCACAGGTGGTTGCGGCACGCGATAACGGTCCACCAGGTAAGTGCGATCCATTTCGCTTAAGCCCTTGCCCTCGCCTTTGAGAAGCGCGAGGCCGCCGGCTGAATCGCCGATGGTGCCAGTGACATAGACCGCATCGCCCAGCTTTGCGCCGCTGCGCGTCACCATCCGGCCCGCCGGGACAAAGCCCATGGCCGTAATCGAAATGCTCAAAGGGCCTTCGGTGGCCGATGTGTCGCCGCCCAGAAGCGAAATGCCGAATTGCCGTTGGTCTTCGGAAAGCCCGCGGGTGAACTCCGCCAGCCATTCCTCCCGCGCCGGCCGGGGAAGCGCCAGATTGAGCAGATAATATTCAGGCCTCGCGCCTTTGGCGGCGAGATCGGAGAGGTTCACCCGCAAGGCCTTTTGCGCCACGGTGCTGGCGGGATCCTCGGCGAAAAAGTCCGTTCCGGCCGCGACCTGGTCGGTCGTTACGACGAGGTCAAAGCCCGGCCGCGCGGGAATAGTGGCCGCGTCGTCGGTCAGGCCGAAGGCACCGGGTGCAGTGGCCAGCGGCGCGAAATACCGGGCGATGATGCCAAACTCATCCATCGCCCACCGCTTAAAAGCCTAGCTCGCCATCGGGCACCGGCTCGCCGAATTCCGGCGCGCGCTTGCGATGGGCCATCGCATCGAGCGCAGCGTTCACGAAACCGGGTTCGTCGCCGGCAAAGAAATCATGCGCGATGCCCACATATTCGTCGATCACCACTTTGGCCGGCACGTCGCGCCGCGCCACCAATTCGAGCCCGCCCGCGCGCAGTATCGCCCGAAGAATGGAATCCACCCGCGCCAGGGTCCAGGTCTGGGAGAGGCAATTGGCGATCGCCTTGTCGATCTCGGCTTGATGCTGGGGCACGCCTTCGACGATGCTTTTGAAGAATTCCGCGTCCGTGGGCGTGTCGCCGAAGCGGTGCGTCTCGAACTCCTCGGCCACTTCCTCGGCGCCGGCGCCCGCCAATTCCATCTGATAGAGCGCCTGCACGGCGGCAAGACGCGCGGCCCGCCGCGCTTGGCCATCGATCTTGGCGCCGGTCATGACTGTTCTCCCAGCCGCTTGGCCAGCGCGACCATCGCCAGACAGGCGCGCGCCGCATCGCCGCCCACATCGCGTTCTTCCTTCAATGCCATCAGCAACGCCGCATCCTCTGTGGTGGCGACCACGATGCCATTGCCGATGCAAAGCGCATGGTCGGTGCCGAGCCGGGTCAGCCCGTAAAACACATTATCCGTGATCAGTTCGAAATGCGCGGTTCCCGTCCGCACCATGCTGCCCAGCGCCACATAGCCGTCGAAACGGTCGGCCCGCGCGCCCAGCGCGATGGCGGCTGGAATTTCCAGAATGCCGGGAACCTGCGCCCGGGTGAAATGCGCGCCGCCCAGTTGCAGCGCCTTGGTGGCGCCATCGGTCAAGGCTTCGGCAATCGCCGGATGAAAACGCGATTCCACGATCAAGATATTCATTGCCCCCTCCG
>JAFECO010000076.1 GCA_018242085.1 Pseudomonadota bacterium | reverse complement strand
TGAAGCGCATCGCGAAGTGCCTCCAGGCCCGCTCCATTCTCGCCGTGGGAACGTTCATCGGCGCGGCCATGTCGGACGTGAAGGCGCCGTGCGCCGCCGCCAAATCTTCCTCATTTCCACCCACAGCGACTTCTCCGGCATGGGCGGAGATCGAGACGCCTGCCGTCAGAGCCAAGACCAAAGACGACACGCGAAGAATTTTCTGCATCATAGGATTGCTTCCTTTCCGGTTGGACCGCGCCATTCGCGGACAAGCGGAATGTAGAGGGGAGCGATTTTTACACGAGCCAAGTGTTCGCAAGCGTTGCGTAAAAATTGCGAAAGCGGGATGCCGCTCCCATCCCATGGCGCCGGCGGCAAATGACGATCCCTCTCCCAGGCAGGCGCCCGATGGGCGTGCAGAGCCCTCCATAACCGGCGGAAATTCGGGAATTTTTCCCGTGCGGCAAATGTCTTTTCCCGGCAACGGGCATCCCGGGATATATAAAGACCTGTCGTCCTTCTCTGGGCCTTCATGTCACTGCAGTTCCGTGTCCTCGGCTCCATCGCAGTCTTGCTCGTCTTGAGCCTTTTGTGCGGCGGCACGCTTTTGATCCTGCATGCCCGCTCGGTGGTCGAAGTCGAGGTCCGCACCGCCTTTCAGGGCGCGGAGAATTCCGTGCGCGACACGCTGCAAAGCGATGTCCAGCA
The DNA here is from genome assembly GCA_018242085.1 of Pseudomonadota bacterium. GTDB lineage: Bacteria > Pseudomonadota > Alphaproteobacteria > Micropepsales > Micropepsaceae > Rhizomicrobium. The sequence goes on along the minus strand of JAFECO010000076.1, from coordinate 6,482 downwards.
CACCGTCACCATGCGCCAGGTGGTGTCCAGCTTCGAGGGCCAGCGCCATGTCCGCGCCGCCTTGATCAACGAACAGGAAAAAGTGATCGTCAGTTCCGAAATCGGGCGGCTGAAGGACCCCGCGCCGCAATGGTTCGCGCGGCTGATGATGCCCCCGCCCTTGTCGGCACGTTTCAACATCAAGCTGCCGCAATATCCCTGCGTGGTGGAGTTGACCAGCGATCCGCGCAGCGAGATCGCCGATGTCTGGGATCACGCCAGCGACGCCTTCGTCGCCATGCTCCTGTTCTGCGCCGCGACCATGACCGCGGTATCGCTGGCGGTGGCTTATGCCTTGCGCTTCTTCCGCCGCTTTCAGACCGGTCTGCTGGCGATTTCCGACGGCGGATATGATGCCCGTCTGGACGCCAAGGGACCGCCGGAATTCGTCGCCCTGGCGCAAGGCTTCAATCATATGGCGGGACGGCTCAAGACATTCTCCGAAAGCAACCAGCGCCTGCAGCAGCAGATTCAAAACGTTCAGGAGGAAGAACGGAGCGGCATCGCCCGCGACCTGCATGACGAAGTGGGGCCATACCTCTTCGCCATCCAGGTGGATGCGAACATATTGGCCAAATCCGCGGAGCCGCAGACCCGATCCATGGGCACGGCGATCCGCGATGCGGCGCTGCATGTCCAGACCCATGTGAAGGAAATTCTCCGTCAGCTCAGGCCGGTCAGCAGCCTGGATTTCGGCCTGGAGCCGGCGATCGCCGACCTGATTGCTTTCTGGGCGCGCCGCCATCCCGATATCCGCTTCGAGCGCACCATAACCGCCACGCCCGGATTGGACCGGCGCGGCGAAGACGCCGTTTATCGGATCGTGCAGGAAAGCCTCAGCAATGCCGTGCGGCACGGAAGGCCCACCAGGATCGAAATCGTGATCGCCGATCAGACGGACAGGGTAATGGTATCGGTGACCGATGATGGCGGCGGCCTCAAACAGGACCTGCCAGGTGGCATGAGCCTTGGCCAGATGGGTCTGATGGGCATGCAGGAGCGGCTCAGCATGCTCGGCGGCCATATGACGGTGGAGGGAGGACGCGGCGTCAGCATCCGCGCGTTCCTTCCGAAAGTCCGGGAACTGGAAATCGCGTGAGCCAGATCCTCCTGGTCGACGATCATGCCATTGTGCGGTCCGGTATCCGCCGCCTGCTCGCTGGGTTGCCCGCGCTTACGCTTTGCGAAGCGGCCACCGGCGAAGAGGCCCTGGAGCAGGTCCGGCGCACCCAATTCCAGCTTCTGATCCTGGATCTCAACCTGCCGGGCTTGGGTGGGCTGGAACTGCTCCGCCGCTTGCTCAAGGCCGATCCACGCCTTTCCATTCTGGTCTTTTCGCTGCACACCGAAGCGATCTACGCCACCCGCGCGATGGAAGCAGGCGCGCGCGGCTTCATCAGCAAGAACGCGGCACCCGAAGAATTCCTGGCCGCCATCGATACCGTGCTGGCGGGCGGCACCGTGATCGAACGCGATATCGCCAGCGAAATCGCCGTGCATGAGATCGGCGAGAATGCCTATCTGCGCCCCCTCACCCAGCGCGACCTGGAAATCCTGCGCCTGCTGGCGGAGGGCAACAATCTGAACCAGATCGCCGATGCCTTGGGCATCGCCTACAAGACCGTCGCCAACACGCTCAGCCGCATCAAGGAAAAACTGGGCGTCAGTCACACCGCGGATTTGATTCGCATCGCCATCGGCCGCGGCCTGACCGATCTTCGCTGATCGCGATCTTTTCGCGGGAAATTTTCCCGAACATTCCATGCACGCGGCGGCATGTGGAGGAATTCTTCCCAAAGCTGCGGCGGTCCGTTTCATACGCTTTGCATCGCCCATAAGGTTTTTCCGTTTCTGTCAACAAGGAGAAACCAATGACCTGGAACACCCCCCGCGTGATCGAAATCGCCGTCGGCATGGAGATCAATTGCTACGCCTGCGCCGATATCTGATCGACGCGTCATGATGGACGGGGCCGTCAATGGCGGTCCCGTCCATTTTCTTCGGGATATCCGTGCTTCATATTCTTGTTCTCGGCGCCGCGGCCGGCGGCGGCTTTCCGCAATGGAACAGCAATGACGCGGTGGCGCGCCGCGCCCGCGCCGGCGATGCCGGCACGCCTTTGCGCACTCAATCCTCGATCGCGGTGAGCGCGGATGGGGAACGTTGGGTACTCTTCAATGCTTCCCCCGACCTGCGCCAGCAAATCAACCAGCGTCGCCAGCTCCAGCCCGGCGCGGATGCGCCTTTGCGCGCCAGCCCGATTGCCGCGGTGGTCCTGACCAATGCCGATGTCGATCATGTCGCCGGCCTGCTCAATCTGCGCGAGAGCCAGGCACTTGCGATCTATGGCCATGACCGGGTGCTGGATGTCCTGGCCCGCAACAGCATTTTCAATGTGCTCAATCCCGATTATGTCGCGCGCCGCCCGATGCCGGTGGACACCGTTCTGGCACTCAAGGACGGGCATGACCAATCTCTGGGCCTTCGCGTGCGCGCCTTCCCCGTGCCGGGAAAAGTGGCGCTATGGCTGGAAGACAAGAACGCGCCCGATTTCGGAACCGCCGAAGGCGACACGCTGGGCGTGGAAATCTTCGACGAGAAAGGTGCTTCGTTCTTCTACATCCCCGCTTGCGCGCGGATGACGCCGGAGCTGGCGGACCGGCTCCGGGGCGCCGCGCTGGTCTTTTTCGACGGCACTTTGTGGCACGACGATGAGATGATCCAGGCAGGCGTGGGGACCAAGACCGGCCGCCGCATGGGCCATATGAGCTGCAGCGGTGAAGACGGCAGCATCGCCGCTTTCTCCAAGCTGGGCGTGCGACGCAAGATTTTCATTCACATCAACAACACCAACCCGCTGTTCGTGGCCAACTCGCCCGAACGCGCCGAAGCCGAAGCCGCCGGATGGCAGGTCGCCGATGACGGCATGGAGATCTCGCTGTGAGTCGATCATCGAACCACACATGGACGCGCAGGGAATTCGAGCAGCGCCTGCGCGCCATCGGCGCCGCGCGCTATCATGATCGGCATCCCTTTCACATCAAGCTGCATGAAGGCGGCCTCAATCAGGGCCAGATGCAGGCCTGGGTGCTCAACCGCTTCTATTATCAGAAATCGATCCCGTTGAAGGATGCCAGCCTGATCGGCCGTGCCGACGATATCGCACTGCGCCGCGAATGGATCAGCCGCATCACCGACCATGACGGCAAGGCGCCGGGTGAAGGCGGCATCGAACGCTGGCTGGTCCTGGCCGAGGGCGTGGGCCTGGATCGCGATTATGTCGCCAGCTGCGCCGGGGTCCTGCCCGCCACACGTTTCGCCTGCGAGGCCTATATCCGCTTCGTGCGCGAGAAGAGCCTGCTCGAAGCTGTCGCCTCCTCGCTCACGGAAATGTTCGCGCCGACTCTGCACAAGACTCGCATCGCCGCCTTGCTGGAGCATTATCCCTTTGCCAACGACCGGACCCTGGCCTACTTCCGCACCCGCCTGGTGCAGGCGCCCGAAGATGTCGCGTTCGGCCTGGGCTATGTGTTGGACCATGCCGACAGCCGCGAGAAGCAGGAGCAATGCCTGGCTGCGCTCAGCTTCAAGACCGACGTGCTGTGGAGTCAGCTGGACGCGCTCAATCACGCCTATGTCACTCCGGCGCTGATCCCGCCTGGCGCCTTTGTGCCGGAGGTCCGCGCATGAGCGAGCGCATCCTGATCAGCATGATGTCCATCCCCCGGCTGGCGCCCCACATGCGCCTGCGCCACGACAAAGCCCGCGCGCAATGGACCATCCAGGCGCCGGAGCGCAGCTTCGTGCTGGACCCGGTGGCCCATGCCATCGTCTCGCGCTGCGACGGCGTGGCCCAGTTGGATGCCGTGGTGGCGGATCTCTGCGATGCCTTTCCTGGAGCGCCGCGCGAAGTGATCGAAAAGGACGTGATCGCCCTGGTGCAAAATTTCGTGGACAAAAGCGTGATGCAGGCATGACCGCGCTGGAACCGCCTTTGGCCCTCTTGGCGGAGCTGACCCATCGCTGCCCGCTGCAATGCCCCTATTGCTCCAACCCGCTGGCGCTGGAAAAGCCCGCCAATGAGATGCCGACAGCGGACTGGCTGCGCGCCATCAACGAAGCCGCAGGGTTGGGGTGTCTCCAAGTGCATTTTTCCGGCGGCGAACCCACGGTGCGCCGCGACCTGGAAGAGTTGGTCGCGGGCGCGACGGCGGCAGGTCTCTACACCAACTTGATCACATCGGGCGTGGCGCTGGATGCCAAGCGTCTTACCTCGCTGACTGCAGCGGGACTGGAGCATGTTCAGCTCAGCTTCCAGGATTCCGGCGCCGAAATCGGCGAGCGGATCGGCGGCTATGAGGGCGCCCATGCCAAAAAGCTCGCCACTGCCAAGCTGGTGCGCGACGCGGGCCTGCCGCTCACCGCCAATTTCGTGATCCATCGCCAGAACCTGCATCACTTGACCGAGATGCTGGACATGGCGGTGGCGATCGGCGCACACCGGGCCGAGATCGCCAATGTCCAATATTATGGCTGGGCGCTGAAGAACCGTGCCGCCTTGATGCCCAGCCGCACGCAACTGGAAGAGATGACGGCAACGGTGGCCGCGGCACGCGCACGCCTCGAAGGCGTGCTGGTGATCGATTATGTGGTGCCGGATTATTACGCCCGCCGCCCGAAATCCTGCATGGGCGGATGGGGACGGCGTTTTCTCAACATCTCGCCGTCGGGCAAGGTGCTGCCTTGTCACGCGGCGGAGAGCCTGACCGGCATGGCGTTCGACAATGTGCGCCAGCGCAGCCTGGCCGAGATCTGGCGTGATTCCGAAGCCTTCAACCGCTTTCGTGGCACCGACTGGATGCCGGAGCCATGCAAAAGCTGCGATCGCAAGGAAATCGACTGGGGCGGTTGCCGCTGCCAGGCCTTCGCCATCACCGGCGATGCCGCCCGGACCGACCCGGCCTGCGGACTTTCCGGCGATCATGCGCGGTTGGTGGAGTTGGCGGCAGGCGAAGCCGAGGCGGCTGCGGATGGGTTCGTCTATCGCCGCTATGGGGCGGGCTGAACTTCAACCGGCCAAAGGCTGCGAATACCAGCGCACGAAATTTTCCTCGCCGCGCCTGCTGAAGGAGACGGTGCGCAGATTGCGTTCGCGCGCCGCCCAGCCCTTTGCCACCGTCATCTCCAGAATCTGCGCGCCCAAACTTCCCGCCAGGTGATGCCGCTTCTCGCTCCAATCCATGCAGCCGCGGCAGAGCGGGCGCTTGCCATTTTCCAACGCATCGAACGCGATCCCTCGCGCACCCAGAAAATCGCGGCCCTTGCGGGTGAGATGCAGCGCGCCGCCGCGCCAGCACAAGATCCCGGACGCCATCCAGTGCCCGAACATCTCCACCGCCACCCGCCCCGCCAGATGGTCGTAGCAGGAGCGGGCATGGCGCATCGCTTCGTCCTTGGGACCAGACCTGGCGCGCAAATGCCCGGCCCGCGCCGCCACGGCGATCAAGGCCTCCACGGCCTGCCCCACATCCGGTCCTGCGATCTCGAAATAGCGGTGACGGCCTTGCTTGCGCGCGGCAAGCAGGCCCGCGGACACAAGCTTGGCCAGATGCCCGGTCGCGGTGGGCGGCGTCACGCCCGCCTCCCGCGCCAGGTCGGCGGCCGACAGCGCCTGACCCGACATCAGCGCCAGCACCATGTTGGCGCGGGCGGGCTCGCCGATCAGGCTGGCGACCAAGGCAATGTCGGGTCCGTATTTCATAGTTTGATCGTAGCCGAACTATTGTGATCCGTCGATTGCGATGTGGCAAACGCAACCCCGTTAAGCCAATTCCACGGCAAGTCCGGGATGGCCGCGTCCGGCGGGGCGTCTATATTGTGAATCGCCATTGAGGACCTGGGCCGATGCCGCCGAATGCAGCCGCGCCACGAATGGGTGCGCCGGAATGGATTGCGCTCCTCGCCCTCTCGTCGCTGTGGGGCGGCTCGTTCTTCTTCTACAAAGTCCTGGTGACGGAGTTGCCGCCCTTCACCGTGGTGCTGGGCCGGGTGAGCATCGCGGCCTTGGCGCTTCATCTGCTTTTGCTGGCGCGGCGCGACCCGCTCGTTCTCACTCTGCAGCAGTGGAAATCCTTTCTGGTCCTGGGACTGCTCAACAATGTCATCCCGTTCAGCCTGATCGCGTTCGGGGAAATCCGTATCGCCAGCGGTTCGGCCGCCATCCTCAACGCCACCACGCCCATCTTCACCATCCTGGTGGCGCATTTTTTCACCAGCGACGAAAAGATCACCGCCGCCAAAGGCGTGGGCGTGCTGGCCGCGTTTCTGGGCGTCGCCGTGCTGATCGGCCCGGCCGCCCTGTCCGGCTTTGGCCAAGGCGACCTTCTGGGCGATGCCGCCTGTCTTTTGGCGGCCGCGGTCTATTCCCTGGGGGCTACCTATGG
>JAFECO010000075.1 GCA_018242085.1 Pseudomonadota bacterium | reverse complement strand
CCTCAAGCCCTTGCCCGCCAGCTGGCCGGGATAGGCCAGAACCGCATCGCCGGGGATGGGAACGATCTCGGTGATGTCGGGCACGCCCGCGAAGGCGTCTGGTTCGGGGGTCTCATGCTGTCCCATCAGGCCGCTGACATCCATGAAGCAGACCATGGTGGTGAGCCCGTCTTCCCGCTCGCGCAACGGCACGCTCACCGTCTCCACGAATTGCTCGCCGCCGGTCTTCAACGTGAGTTGATGGGTGACGCGGATGAACGCGCCGCTCACCGCCGCCAGGACCCGGCGCATGCGTTCGCCGCGGGTTTCGGGCGGCGCGATGTCCACATAATCCAGGCCCGTCAGGTCGGCGCGGGCCAGGCGCCTGATCTCCTCGCCCACGAAACGGATGGGGATGCCGCCGCGCGGATTATATTCGCTGAACACGGTGAAGCGGCGGATGTCGTGGCTGAGCGCCTTGTCGAAACCGTCATCGCCGGGAAGGTCCGCGCCGTCCCAGGCCGAAAGCCATTGATCGGCGAATTGCTGCGATCCCGGCGCCAACCCCAACGACTCAAGAAGCTGCTGTGTCGCCTCTTTATTATGCGGCATGAGGCAACAATTCTCTTTCCGACCAGATTCCGTCCAATGGCTCATATTAACCGGAAGCGATTGCGTCTATCGCTGGTTGCATTACCTAAAATGGGTATATTGCTACAAGCGAGTGCGGCGGATGCGACACACTCGCAACCTATGCGTGCGCGCCCGGCGCGCATCAAGGGCGTTCGCCCGGTTTGTCCCCATATTGGGTACCAAATGCGTATCGCCCGTCCGTCGCGCGCGGATACACGTGCGCCGGGGCAGGCGGCGGCCAAAGCGGCGTGCAGTTTCGCGCACGGCAGTTTCATGGTCCCAGGGCTGACCGCATCCCGCGCCAGTCATGACACTCGTCACCGGCCCATGCTCGCGGCCGGCGGATTTTTTGACGCCATGACCGCATCCCGCATCGATTTTTCCGCGCTCGATTTTCTCCTGATCGAGGAAAATTATTCCTCCCGCGACATGACCGGCGAGATGCTGCGCGGCTTCGGCGTCAAGCGGCTGCGCGAGGCGCGCACGATCGAAGCGGCGATGCGCGATATCGAACGCCGCCCGCCCGACATCATTCTCTGCGACTGGATGACCAGGCCCACCGACGGGCTTTCATTCCTGCGCAAGCTTCGGGCCGATCCCGCCAAGCCTTACGCCAATGCGCTGGTGATCATGATCAACGAGCAGGCCTCGTCCGACCATATCCAGGCGGCGCTGGGCGAGGGCGCGGACGGTTACATCGTCAAGCCCTTCCGGCCCGCGACCTTGCTCGACCATCTGGTCCAGGCCATCACCGGGCAAAAGACGCGCCCCGTGGAGTGAGGCGCGCTTTGCCTGTATCGTGGCGGGCGCTCGCCGGGGATTTTCTCATGCCGCACATCTATCTGTTTCTTGCCGCCGCCTTCGCGCTGGCGGTCACGCCGGGGCCGGGCATGTTCTATGTGGTGGGCCGCACCTGGGCGGCGGGGAAGGGCGACGGATTGGCCTCGTCCTTCGGCACCATGCTGGGCGGGTTCGTCCATGTCGCGGCCTGCGTGATCGGGGTCTCGGCCCTGGTGATGGCCAGCGCCACGGCTTTCTCGGCGCTCAAGATCGTGGGCGGGCTTTACCTGATCTATCTGGGCATCCAGACTTTCCGTGTTGCGTCACGCGAAGAGATGGCGATGCCGGACGAGGGCCGCGCCGGATGGATGCGCGCCTTTCGTCAGGGCGTGGTGGTGGAAGCCACCAACCCCAAGACCGCTGCATTTTTTCTCGCCTTCATTCCCCAATTCATCCGGGTGGAGGCGGGGCATGTGGCGCTGCAATTTCTGGTGCTGGGCGTGATCTCGGTCTTGCTCAACACCGGCGCGGATCTTGTGGCGGTGATGGGCGCGGCGAAACTGCATGAACGCTTCCTGCACCGGCCCAGTTTGTTCCGGCGGCTGCGCCAGGGTTCGGGGATTCTGATGGCCTCCTTGGGCGTTGGGCTGCTGGCGGCGCGGCGCGGCTGACGCGCTTTCCGGATAAATGTTTACAGGGCAATGCCCGATTTTGCTGGCTTTTCCGGCCGCCGGCAAAACGCCGGCACACTTCCGCGACAACTCATTCGGGCGTAACGTCGCCCCCGTTCGCAATCAACATGAGTCCGGCATCAGACCGGGTCGCCAGACTTGTCCTGGCCGGACAAACACGGGGAGTAAAAGCGTGGACGACACGATCAAGACTGGTACGGACCGCCGCTCGTTTCTGATGGGCGGGGCGAAGAGTGCCAGCGTATTGGCTCTGGGACCTTTGCTGGCCAGCGTGAGCGGTGGAGCCGCGCGCGCGGCGGCGCCCATGGCCGGTGGCCAAACTTCAAACGGCAAATATGATTTCGATACGCCCTATAACCGCATCGGCACCGATTGCGTGAAATGGGACCAGGCGATCCGCGACGAGCACATGCCCAAGATCATCGCGGGCATGGGCATCGCCGACATGGATTTCGAATGCGTCCCCGCGGTGACCGAAGCGCTGCAAAAGCGCGTCAGCCACCACAATTGGGGCTATGAGATGCTGGACATCGATTTGATCCTGGGCACCGCGGGCAACAGCGGCTTCGTCAAGGGCATCATCGACTGGAACCGCAAGCATTACGGCATCACCAACATCACCCCCGCCAATCTGGGCGTCACCACGGGCGTGCATTCGGGCATCATGCCGGCGCTCCGCGCCTTCGCGCCGCCGGGATCCAAAGTGCTGATGGCGACGCCGATCTACAACGCCTTCTATTTCGACCTTTACGGCTCCAAGCTGGTGGCGAATGAAAGCCTGATGAAGGTGGTGAACGGCCGCTACGAGATCGACTGGGACGATTTCGAGAAGCGCGCCTCGGACCCCAACACCAAGACCACCATCCTGTGCAATCCGCACAATCCGGTGGGCCGGGTCTGGTCGAAGGAAGAGCTGCTGAAATACGGCCAGATCTGCCTCAAGCATAACGTGAAAGTGCTGTCGGACGAGATCCATTGCGATTTCGTGGGCAAGGGCCAGAAATACACGCCCTTCTCCACCATCGGCGACAAGAAGGTGGTGGACAATTCCATCACCTTCAAGGCGGCGTCCAAGACCTTCTCGCTCGCGGGCCTGAAGTGCGCCTGGTTCTTCGCCACCGATCCGGAAGTGTTCAAGCAAGTGCAGTTCTGGAACCGCGCCGAAGTCTCCACCCTCGGCATCGTCTCGTCCGAGGCGGCCTATGCGGGCGGCGAAGCCTGGATGCGCCAATGCGTCGATTACATCGACGGCAACCAGGCTTTCGCCAACGACTATATCAAGAAGAACATTCCCTTGATCAAAGTCGGCAACAAGCCGGAAGGCACCTATCTGGCCTGGCTGGATGTGAGCCCGCTGGCCGACAAGATCGGCGCCAAGAAACTGGCCGACGCGGAAAACCAGAAGAAGCAGCCCAACAACCCGCTCACCGGCAAGCCCAATGTGGTCTCGTCGGACGACATGGTGGGCCACTGGTTCGCCAAGAACGCCTATGTGCAGATGAATCCCGGCCTGTCCTACGGCCTGGGCGGCCTCAATCATATGCGCATGAATGTGGCGACCTCGCGCAAGACCTTGAAGGCGGCGCTGGACTCGATCGCCGCGGCGACCAAGAACCTGGCGTAATAGGGCCAGTCCTTAAATGAAGAAACGGCCCGGGGAGAAATCTCCGGGCCGTTTTGTTTTAACGAGTCCTCACCCTGGTCGCACGACGCTGTCGCTAACGACTGTCGAAGGGGCGAGGAGCGGCGCGCAAAGCGCGTGAGCGGGTCCAGTGGACCCGCGAGAGGTCCGAGCGCCCGAAGCGCAAGCGAAGGGCCGGAGGGCCCTGCGCTTGTTATCCTCATCCTTCGACAAGCTCAGGATGAGGGCTCAGGGTGAGGACTCAGGGTGAGGACTGAGGCGTCCTTCCCTTGCATTGGGCGCAAAGATCGTTATAAGTTGATATCAACTTAATGGAGTGGCGCATGTCTGGCCTGGTTCTCACAACCTTTGACTGGGTTCCCCCGCCGCCGCGCGGTTTTGTCCGCGACATCCGCATCCGCTGGGCGCTGGAGGAGGCGGGGCTGCCTTATCGCGTCGAAAGCGTGCCCTTCAAGGAGCGCAAGGCGGTGCATTTCGAACATCAGCCTTTCGGCCAGGTGCCCTGGCTCACGGATGATGGGCTTTCGATCTTCGAAAGCGGCGCGATCCTGCTGCATCTGGGGGAGAAAAGCGAAAAACTGATGCCGACCGATACGCGGGGCATGAGCGACACCAAGGAATGGCTGTTCGCGGGATTGAATTCGGTGGAGATGGCGAGCCTGCCCTGGTCGCTGTGCAAATTCTCGGGCCAAAGCAGCGACAATCCGATCTTCCAGCAATTTGAATCTTTTCTGAAAGTCTCGCGCCTGCCGCATATGGAAAAAGTGCTTGCGACCCGCGAATGGCTGGCCGGGCCTTTCACCATTGCCGATATTGTGATGGCCGATACGCTCAGGCTGGTGGACCGTTTCGATGGGCTGACGGATTTTCCCGCCGCCCGCGCCTATGTCGGGCATGCCACGGCCCGGCCCGCTTTCCAAAAGGCGCTGGCCGACCAGATGGCCCATTTCGCCAAAGCGGACTGACAAGGCGGACGTCGTCAACAGGCGGGCCCGCAATTGTGTCCGCTGTCATTCCCGGCGAGCGGCGCATCGCAGATGCGGCGTGAGGGAAGGGAATCCAGGTCTTTCAAATCGCGTTGGTGTCACCACCTGGATCGTTCGTACGCTGTCGCTACGAACTCCCTCGTGCTCGCTAGCGCTCGCACTCGCCGGAGATGACAAATGGTTGCAACGCTGCCAAGCCGGTGGCGGACTGGCCAAGTGCGACCCGGATTTCAAAGTCCGGGCTTTTGCCTTAGCGCGTGACGGCGATGGCTTCGACTTCGATCATCTGGCCTTCCAGCGCCAGGGAGGAAACGCCGATCAGAGTGGAGGCGGGCTGGGGCGTGCCAGGGGGAAAGAATTGCAGCCGCGCGTCGCGATAGCCCGCCATGTTTTGGGGCAGGTCCACCACATAGGCGTTGAGCTTGATGATGTCGGACGCGTCCAGCCCCGCCGCTTTCAGCGCCAGCATCACATTCTCCCAGGTCTTGATCGATTGCGCCTTGAAGTCGCCCTTGCCGACCAGCTGGCCCTTTTCGTCCACGGGCACCTGGCCGGAGAGATAGATCAGCTTGCCCTTGTCCACTTCGATGACATGGGCGAAGCGGGGATTGTCGAACAGGCCCTGCGGCTTGAGGGCATGGAAATTCTTGGCCTGCGCGAAGGCGAGGCTGGCGGCGGCGACGGACAACAATGCGATCAACGCCAGGACGGCCCGTGCCGGGGTGAGGATCGGTTTCATGCTGCTCCCCTTTGGGTTGGAAAGTTGACGGTGCATAGCGCCAGGGCGGGGCGCAATACCCCGATGCGGCGGGGGCGCGCCAAGGGGGCACGCAAGCCCGCCCGGCGCCAAGGCCGTGCCCCCGCATATATAAAGAGCGGCATGGGACGCCGCTTTGGCGCCGGCGCCGGCGATGGTGCCGGAATAATGGGCAGCCGCACCCGCCGGCGCGCCGGGGCGCAAAATGCGCAAGACGTATGAGCGCGGCGAATCCTCAGCGGGTTTTGCGAAAATAAAGTGCGGGATGCGGGCCGCCCGTCCCCTTATGGTTTTTGCCATTGGGGGCTCGCTTTATGACGGATATTCCGGTCGGCAGAGAGTTCTGGCGTGACCTGAAACGGCAGATTGCGCAGCGCATCCGCAATCCGTCGGAAGCCGAGGATTTGCTCCATTCCGCCTATCTGCGCTTCCAGCGCTACCGGATGGAAAAGGAAGTGCACGATCCGGCGGCGTTCCTGGTCAGGACCGCCTGCAATCTGGGCATCGACAATTTCCGCCGCAAAAAGCCCACCGTCGATCCCGAACAGGCCGAAGGGATCGAAGATGTCACGCCGCTTCAGGATGAGGTGGTGGCCTCCCGTGCGCGTCTAAAGAGGGTGCAGCTCGGCATCGAGCGGCTTCATCCCAGGACGCGGCAGATCTTCATCATGCATCGCTGGCACGAAATGCGGTACCAGGAAATCGCCCAGCGGCTGGATATCAGCGTCAGCGCGGTGGAGAAGCATATCGCCAAGGCCATGCTGTTCCTCAGCGAATGGACCGAGGGATGGTGACGGGGATGGCGAGGGAGGCGCGCCCGTGAGCCGCGCGGACCGCAAGGCCCTTTTGATCAAGGCGGGCGCGGCCACCTGGCTGGCGCGGCTGCGCGCCGACGACCGCACGGGCGAGGACGAAGCGGCGTTCCGCGAATGGCTGGCGGCCGATCCCGCCCATGCCGCCGCCTTCGAAGCGATGAACGGGGTGTGGGACGAGGCGGGTCCCGCGCCCCGCGATCTGCGCGGGCGGCTGCCGGGCAGCGATGCGCGCATCAGCCGCCGGGCGGTGATGGCGGGCATGTTCGTGACCGCGGGCGTCGGCGGCACTTTCGCCATGACCCAGATGGCGGCGGCCAATGTCTATCGCACCGAAGTGGGCGAGCAGAAGCACGCGCTGTTGCCGGACGGCACCGAATTGTTCCTCGACACCGACACCAAGCTGGTGGTGGATTTGCGCAAGAGCCTGCGCAATGTGGTGCTGGAATATGGCTGCGCCAATTTCCGCGTCGCCCCCGACACCAAGCGGCCATTCGCGGTCAATGCCGGGGGCAGCATCATCCAGGGCGCGCAATCCACCTTCGACGTGCGCCGCGACGGCGACCAGGTTTGCGTGGTCTTGATCCAGGGCCGGGCCACGGTGGAATCCATCGCCATGGAACCGGCGCGGGTCCTGGCCGATGGCGACCGGCTGGTTTTCACCTCGAAAAAGACCATCAAGCGCGACAAGCCCAACCTCTTGCCGCTTCTGGCCTGGCACACCGGCCAGGCCCTGTTCCAGGGCGAGACCTTGCTGGAAGCGGCCAGCGAAATGAACCGCTACAGCGCGCTCAAGCTGGTGGTCGCCGACGCGCGGATCGAAGACATGAAAGTGAGCGGGCTTTACCGGGTGGGCGACAATGCGATCTTCGCCCAGGCGCTGGAAAAATTGCTGCCGGTGTCGATCCGCCCGTTCGAGGACCGGATCGAGATCGTGGCGGATGAGGCGCAGCTCACCAGGATTTGAACCCATCGC
>JAFECO010000074.1 GCA_018242085.1 Pseudomonadota bacterium | reverse complement strand
TGCCGCTCGGCGCCATTCAGGGTAATGGGGATCGTCATCAACTCGCTTTGACCGAGCGGCGCCATCTCCAGCGAGCTGAGGATGTTGAGAGACTTGCAATCAGCCGCCTGCGCCGCGCCGGTCCAGCCGCAAGCGACAATTGCTGCCGCCAATCTCCAGATACGCATGCCAGCCCCCACGTCCCGCCCCGGAAAAATTTAGACCGGAAATCGGGCCTGGACAATCCGGTTGTATATCCACAACCGGATTACGCCCGGCGCAGACGCGATCCCGGCTCCTGGCGCGGCATGACCTGGCGGACCGGGATCACTGGCGGGTTCAGGCCCATGGCGCGTTCTTCCGCCATCCGGAGCGCATGTTCGGTCTGGGGCAATTTGGGGATGTCGAAGCGCGGCGGCGCACCGAAGCCGAACGCATCGGCCAGGTCGCCGCAGGTTTCGCGCCGCCATTTGCTGAGATTGGGAATCTCCACCCCGAAGCGGGTCTCCAGCAGGCGCAGCACCGAGGTGTGATCGAACACCCGGCTGGAGACATAGCCGCCATGGCTGAAGGGCGAGATCACCATGCAAGGCACGCGGAAGCCCAGGCCGATGGGCAGTCCGTTCACATATTCGTCCGGCGTGCCGGGCGGCGGCACGGGCGGCGCGACATGGTCGAACAATCCGTCATTCTCGTCATAATTGAGGATCAGCGCGGTCTTCGCCCACAATTTCGGATTGGACCAGAGCGCCTGCAGAATCTGGTTGGTGTGATCCTCGCCCGCCGCGGGCAGATAGTCGCCATGCTCGGACAGATGCGAAGGCGGCACGATCCAGGTCACTTGCGGGATCTTGCCATGGCGGATGTCCCAGAGCAGCTCATAGAAAGGCCGGTCGCGCAGCGCATTCTCATAGAGAGACGATGTATGCGGCGCCTTCTGGAATTGGCTGAAATATTTCAGCATGTTGCAGCCGTAATCGTCTTCTTCGTGATAGACGCGCCAGGAAATCCCCGCCCGCTCCAGCCGTTCGGGATAGGTCTCCCAGGAATAGACCGTGCCGTTATTGTCCAGCGCCGGGCCGCCATTCAGCGCATTGGGATCGATGGTCCCCGTCATCAGGTAATAGCGGTTGGGATGGGTCGGCCCGAACACCGAGCAGTGATAGGCGTCGCAGATGGTGAATTGGTCCGCCAGCGCGAAATAATAAGGCAAATCCTCGCGCGCCAGATGGCCCATCGTCATCGGCCCGATCTCGCCGTCGGATTCGCGATGCGAAGGAATCCAATTGTCCATCGCCCCGCCATTCCAGGAGGCATGCAGGGGGCCCCAGCCGTGATCCAGCGCATGATAGCGCTGCGCATTGGTCTTCAGCGTGTCGAGGCGGAAGGGAAGAACATGACCGTCCGGCGACAAGGGATCGGGCTGGCGGAACACCGAACTGCCATCGGCGCGGATGGCGGTGGGATCATCGAAGCCGCGCACCCCGCGCAGGGTTCCGAAATAATGATCGAAGGAGCGGTTCTCCTTCATCAGGATGATGAAGTGATCGATGTCGGCAAGCTTGCCCGGCGCCTTGCCTTGAACCGCGGCTTCGGCCGCCGATGTTCCGATCGCGGTGACCGCGGAAGCCGCGGCTGCCGATTGCAAGAAATCACGACGCCCGATGTCCGTCATTGGCTTCCCCCGCAAGAACCGCTCACAGACTAGGAGGCGGACCTGTGTCTGTACAATGACGTTTTGAGGACTGACGGAGGAACCCAAATCCCCATCTAACCACCTGTTTCTCAAACAGATTTCTGAACAGGAACGATTTGCCGGCCTGTGCCGTTTTTCTGATGGGGCTGCGCAAGACACAAAGCCCGCGCCGCGCGGGCGAAATGGAGAACGGCATGCGCGCGTCTATCTGCAAATCCGCACTTCTGACTCTGGGTGCCCTGTTGTGCCTGGGCACGGCCCTGCCCGCTTCGGCGGACGTGCATCAACTGGGCGCGGTGAATGTTTCGGCCGATCATTATACGCGGGTGAGCTGGACACGCTTCGACGGCCCGGTGGAGCGTCTGAGCTTCGTGCCTGACAATGACGCGGTGGATTGCGATCACATCACCATCAATTACCGCGACGGCACCTCGCACGATGTCTTTTCGGGCGTGCTGCTGCGGGACCAGCGCCAGACCATCACCTTCCCGGACAGCGACAGCCGCCTCAGGAGCGTGGATTTCGCCTGCAAGGCCCGCAGCCTTGACGGCGCCCGCATCACCTTGTCGGCCGTCACCGAAGGCGGCCTGTATCCCGATCGCGACGCAGACCTGCACATGGACAGGCAGGCGCATCTGCGCACTTTTGAAAGCGCCAGCGCCGAACCTTGACCGATAGGCAACAAAAAACCCCGGGCGCCTGCCGGCGTCCGGGGTTCTTTGCGTTCGGAGTCTCAGTTATCCGGCAGCGTGTAGGCGATATATTCGCCGGAGTAATTGCCGCCCGACACCGCGACCACGATGTACTGCTTGCCGTTGACCATATAGGTCATCGGCGAGCCGGACTGGCCGGCGGGCATCAGCACATTGCCGACTTCCTTGCCGGTCGCCTGGTCATAGGCGCGTAACGGTGCGCCGCGCGGATGATCCGGCGTGGTGGTGACCTGGGGATCGCCCGCGATGACCAGATTCTTCGTCACCAGGGTGCCGATATTGTAGCTGGTCTGGCCGGTGCGGGGGATGTTGAGCCCCTTCAAGGCCGGGCTGTTGCGCACATTGTTGGGCGTATCGCCATGGGCGATCTGCCAGACGATGTCGCCCTTATCCAGGTTGATGGCGCTGATGGTCGCGTAAGGCGGCTTGATCAGCGACAGGCCCTGGACGGTGAGGCCGAAATCGTCGGTATCGTTGGCGGGCGGCGGCGGCGGCTTTTTGGCCCCCGGCGCGGAATCGGCGCCCGCATCGGCGCCGGACGCATTGACCATTTCCACCTTCTGGCCGGCGCGGCCTTCGACATAACGGATGTCGGAGAAGCCGGGCGGCGGCGGCACCAGACCCATCGGCTGCAGGCAGGAATTGCAGGCGAAGAGATAGGCGGTGTGGTTTTCCGGATTGAAGGAACCGCCCGGCCAGTTGGTACCGCCATTGGCAGCCCCCAGGCTCAGAGTGGCGATCGGGCCCGGCGCCAGCTTGCTCACCACCGGCGGGGTGTAGATCGGCCCCATCTTGTAGTTCTTCACGATCTCCAGCGCCCGCTTCTTCAGGTCGGGCGTGAAATCGATCAGTTCGTTTTCCGAAACGCCCGTGCGCGCATAGGGCGCGGGCTTGGTGGGAATGGGCTGGGTGGGCGAATACCACTCGCCCGGCGCGTCACCCTTTTCCACCTTGCGTTCCGGGATCGGCCAAACCGGCTTGCCGGTGATGCGGTCGAAGACATAGAGGTAGCCCATCTTCGACGGCTCGGCGACCGCCTTGATCGGCTTGCCGTTCACATTGATGTCCATCAGGAGCGGGGCGGACGACATGTCATAGTCCCAGATCTCGTGATGGATGAACTGGAAGTGCCACTTCTCCTTGCCGGTCTTCAGATCGACCGCGACCAGGCTGTTGCCGTAAAGCCCGTTGCCGGGACGGTGGCCGCCGTAAAAGTCCGACGTCGGCTGTTCCACCGGCAGATAGGCAAGCCCCGCTTCCACATCCGCCGTCATCTCGGTCCAGATGCCGGTATTGCCGGCGGTGATGTTGGAATCGTTCAGCCAGGTTTCCGCGCCGGGCTCGCCCTTTTGCGGAATGGTGCGGAACTGCCAAAGCCGCTTGCCGGTGCGGGCATCGAAGCCGCGCGCCGAACCCTTGTTGTTCTTGAAGCTGGTGGGGGTGAAGCCTTCGCGGAAGGCCGAGCCCACCAGCACCACATCGCCCGCCACGGTGGGGGCCGACTGCCAGCCGATTTCGCCGGTGGTCAGATCCGGCTCGATCTTCTGGCTGTCATCGGCCTTGAGATCCACCGCGCCGTTGGTGCCGAAGCTTTGCACGCGCATGCCGGTCTTGGCGTCCAGCGCCACCAGCTGATAGCCCGGCGTGACATAGAAGATGCGCGCTTCCTTGCCGTCGCTCCAATAGGCCGGGCCGCGGCCGGAGAGCTGGCGGGGCGCGGCGGCGCCGCGCGCGCCTTCCTTCTCGCCATGGACCCAAAGCAATTCGCCCGTCACCGCGTCCAGCGCGACCACGGCGCGGCGCGAACCGGCGGTGGCATAGAGCACGCCGCCCACTTCGATGGGCGTGCCTTCCAGCTTGTATTCCGGGCGGTTGCCCATGTAATCGGTCTTGAAGCGCCAGGCCACTTCCAGCTTGGAGAAGTTCGACGCATTGATCTGGTCCAGCGGCTTGAATTTGCTGCCCATCACATCGCCCGTGTAGAGCGGCCAGTCGACATTCCGGCCGGTCTGCGCCAAAGCCGGTCCCGCCAGCAGCATCAATGCCGCGCCGGCCAACAATTTCTTTTTCATAATCGCTCCCAAATTATTTTTGCTGCCACGCCAGTCCGCCCCCGGACTGACGCGAATGGATCAACCCATTTCCTTGATTTGTGCCAGGCCCTTGCGGATCGCCGCCTTCTGGGCGTCGGTGACATCCAGATTGGGCGGGCGCTGATAGAATTGCGGCACGCCCATCTGCTGGCTGAGCGCGTATTTCATCGGACCATAGGAATCGATTTCCCCGCCTAGCTTGCGCATCAGGGCCTGCTGCGTCTGGAATTTCATGAACGCGGCATGGCTGTCCTTGCCGGCGCGGAAGGCCGCGAACATGTCGGCGATCTGGCGGCAGAACAGATTGCCTTCCGCCAGGATCGCACCCATGCCCTTGGACAAAGCGAATTCCAGCTTGGTGTCGGTGCCGGTGCGCATATTGAGGTCCGGGAAATCCGCCACGAATTGCTTATATTCCGGCATGTCCTCTTCGGAATCCTTGATCCCCGCCAGGTTGGGGTAATGCTTCAGCGCCTTCAGCAGCTCATGGGAGATCGGCACCGCGCTGTTGGACGGGATGTGATAGAGGTTGACCGCCAGGCTCTGCGGCACCGCATCGAACAGCAGCGAGTAATATTTCACCAACCCGGCCAGGGCGGGCTTCTTGTAGTAGAAGGGCGGGATCACCAGCAGGCCTTCGGCGCCGTGATCGGCGGCATGCTTCGACAGTTCGATCGTCTCGGGGAAGTTGGACGTGCCCGAACTGCAGATGATGTTCATGCCGTCCTTGTTCTTGCCGGCGACTTCCATCACCTGCTTGCGCTCGGCCATGCTGAAGGACGGATATTCGCCGGTGGTGCCCAGGACCACGATGCCGTCGGCGCCATTATGCTTGAACCAGGCCAGCACATCCTTGAAGGCGGCGGGGTCGAATTTCAGGTTCTTGTCGCAGGGCGTGCAGCTTGCCACCCAGAACAGGGTCTTGGTCTTGCTGCCCAAATTGCGGGCGCCTTGCGCCATGGCAGGCCCGCCCATGGCGGCGGCCGCGGCCACGCCCCCCATCAGTCCCAGCGCGTCCCGGCGGGTCGTTTCCATCAATGTTCTCCGGCATCAATAACCGGGTTGTTTTACCTCTAAAAAAGAAAGGGCGCCTCCCCTATTTTCAGGAGAGGCGCCAGGGTGATTCAGGCCGGGGATTAAGCCGAATCAGTACTTTAGACGAACACCGATGCGGAAGCTGCGACCGATTGCGTCATAGATATCGTCGCGGATCGACTGGTCGTAGAAATTGAGCGCATTGGAGGTCGCCGCCGGGATCGGCGGGGGGGTATTGATGACATTGTCGATCGCGCCATAGAGCTGGATATTGTCGCTCCACTTGTAGGACGCGCGCAGATCCAGATAGGCGACCGCCGGAATGGCGTTGTTGTCCACGTCCAAGGGACCCCAGGCATTGTTGAGCTTGGCCGAGCCGATGATGCGGCTCTGCACCGTGCCCTGCCACGGGCCTTCGATATAGCTCGCCGACAAGGTGGTGCGGAACTTCGGGATGCCGCGCGGCGAGGAATCCGAACCGATGGCGCCGGCATAGTCGAGCGTGATGCCCGCCGCCGATTGGGTCTGCTGATCCATGTAGTTGCCGATGGCGCGCAGATTGAGCGCGCCGGACATGAACTCCGTGGTGTAGTCGGCCTGGAAGTCGATGCCCGAAACGCTCTGGCTGTTGGCGTTGATCGGCTGGGTGGCCACCTGCAGATAGCCATTCACATAAGTAACCTGGTTGCAGAAGATCTGCACGCCCTTCTCGCACTGCGCGGTGATCACGTCGGAGGAGATGGTGGCGATCGCCTTGCGCAGCTCGATCGAATACCAGTCCGCCGACAGGCTGAGGCCTTCGACCCAATGCGGGGTCAGCACGATACCGCCCGAAATGGTGGTCGACTGTTCCGGCTTCAGGTTGGGATTGCCGCCTTGCAAGGAATAGCCGTTGACCGACTTCTCATGCGTATAAGGATCGAGGAAGGTGCCGGAAATCGAATAGCCGGTGGCGAACAATTCCTGCAGGTTGGGCGCGCGGATGTCGAACGACCAGGTGCCGCGCAGGCGGATATCGTCATTGACCTGGCTGGTGAGGCCCAGCTTCCAGGTTTCGACCATGCCGGAGGTGGAATAGCTGGTGATGCGGCCCGCGGTGTTGAAGTCCACGGACTGGACGAAGCTGTCCTTGAGGAGCGGGACGGTGACTTCACCAAAGCCTTCCGCCACGCTGTAGTGACCGGAGAAGGCCGAGAAATTGCCGACACTGTATCCCACCGAAAGCGCCGTGGGATCGGCGGTGACGCGCGCGCCTTCCTGGCGATATTCCGCGCCGAATGCCACGGCGACGGGGCCCGCGCCCAGGGACCATTCCTGCGGCAAGGTACCGCTCGCGGACGCCGCGAAGACATCCTCGTTCAGCACCGTCTGCGCCCAGTTGCCGCCATTGCGCGCCTGGCCGTTGGTGTAATTGATCGCCGCGGCTGACGCGTTGTTGATGCCGAACACGTTCAACGGCTGGCAGCCATTGCTGGGGTTGGCCAGGGTCGACCGGCAGGCGATGGAGCCGATCGGAAGCCCGGACGTGCCGACATTGGATGCCGTCACCACCACCGCGTCCACGGCATTGTTGTAATTCGCCTTGACCACATTGTTGGTGACGACGGTGCGAACCCGCGCCAGGCCATGCTGGGCATAGGCGTTCCACGACCAATTGTCGCCGATGGAGCCGTCCAGGCTGAACACGCCGCGGAAGAGCTGGCGGCGATTGGTGGAGACCGGAATGCCCAGCGATTGATTTTCGTTGTTGAGGCTGTTGTCGGTGAAATGGGCCCCATTGGTGCCCATATTGTTCATGTTGTTGGTGCCGAGATAGATGGTGTTGTA
>JAFECO010000073.1 GCA_018242085.1 Pseudomonadota bacterium | reverse complement strand
ATCGGCCTTTTCATGCGCCAACAGAATATCCGCCAGGTGCCCGATCAGGCGCGTCGGGTTGGTGGTCGCCAGAATCGGCGCGCCGGCCCGCGCCGCCTTGAGGGCTTCCGACAATTCTTCCCGGTTGTTGGCGATAAAGACCAGGCCGCGCGCGGCGAAGGCGCCGGTGATTTCTTTTTGGTGATTGTCGTAATGCTCGCCTTTTTCGAACAGGCGCGGCATCACGATGGTGCGGCATCCCTCGCGCAGGGCCGTGATCAGCGAGCCGGTGCCGCCATGGCAGACAACGATGTCGGCCTCCCGCAGATGGGACAGCATGCTGTCGAAGGGCAGGGTTTCGTGTGTCACCAGTCCCGGCGGGGAAAGCCCGCCGATCCCGGTCTGGATCACCAGATCCTCCGGTATCTCGCCCGCTTCTTTCAGGCTGGCGACAGTCTCCACCATGCGGTCGAACGAAAGGGTGGCGCCGACGGTGGCGAACAGCAGGGATTTTTTTTGCGGCCGCGGCGCATCCAGGATCTCGAACGGGTCCAGGCAGATCGCTCCGGGAATTTTCGCGGCCAGGGCCGAGGATTGCACGATCTTGTGATGGGCGAAGCGGGCGGCGGCGCGGGCGAAGGCGGAAGGCTTGTCGAAGCGGGCAAAGGTTTCGATCAGGACGAATTTGGCGCCCAGAAGCCGCGCCAGCACGACCGCGAAGAACACCGCGCCCGCGCCGGTGCTGATCACGATGTCCGGCCGCTCGCGCCAGATAATGCGGACCGATTGCAGGAAGTTGCGCCAGGCCGCCGCCAGCATCTTGAACGGCGAGCCCAGCCTCGCCTGGCCCAGCGCGAAATGATCCACAAAGAAGACGGGATGGGTCTGCGCCAGGCTTTGGGAGAGGGGGCTTTTTTCCGACAGGAAGAAATAATCGTAAGGACGCCATGCCTGCTCAAGATCCAGCAGCTGGCGAACATGCCCGCCTCCGGATGCGGCCAGGCACACGCGCAGATTTTTGCGCGGCATGTCCTCGGCCGCGCTCTGCGGCGGCATCGATAAGTTAACGTTCATGCCTGCCGATCATGTCTGGATCTGGTCGGATACCTAAATTCTATGTCGTTCGGACGGTGAGCCCTATCCGCAATTGTGGTAAAAACGCGGGCCGTTAGCCAAGACTCCATCGGACGGGGTTCCCTCCGTTTATCTTTTTGCCGCCTTGTGCTAGGTCCCATTCCGGCAACACCTCAACCTAGCGATAACTCTTGGGAATTTTTAAGGCACGGCATCTGCTCATTCCGGCCGTCGCGCTGGCGGTGAGCGCTTGTAATTTCGGCGGATCCAAGCCCAAGGCCCCGACCGGTCAAGTCGTCGCCACGGTGGGCGGCCACGAAATTACCGTCCGGCAATTGAACGCAGAGTTAAACGGGGCTGCGCCGGTCGCGCCCGCCGCACAGAAAGAGCAGAAGCGGGCGGCGCTCAATTTCATGATCGAGCGTACGGTGCTGGCGGACGAGGCCCGCAAACAGGGCATCGACAAGGATCCGGACTTCATTCTGCTCAGCCAGCGCGCCATGGACACGCTTTTGGCGCAACAGCTTCAGGCCAAGGTCGCCGCCGCCGTTCCGGCGATCACGCTGGATGAAGCCACCCGTTTTGAAAACGCCAATCCCAATATTTTTGCTGAACGCAAGATTTTCGAAGTCGATCAAATCCGGATGAACCAGCCGTCCGACCGCGCCATTCTCGCCAAGCTGCAGCCTCTGAAGACTTTGGACGAAGTGGTGAATCTGCTCACCGAGAGCAAGATACCGTTCCAGCGGGGGACCTCCACCATCGATGCGGTCGGCCAGAACCCCAAACTGATTGACGCCATAGTCGCCCTTCCGCCCCAGGAAGTTTTCGTGTTTCCGGCCGGCAATCAGATCATGATTAACCAGGTCAAAAGCGCCCGCACCGAGCCCTTCACGGGCGATGCCGCCAACAAATATGCCATGAACGTGCTCCGGCTGGAGCGTACCCAGACCGCCGTGCAAAGGCAGATGGCGGCAATCTTGGCCAAGGCCAAGAGCACGATCGTGGTGAGCAAGGACTATGCGCCCGCCAAAGCCGCGCCCACGCCGGCCGCGGCCACCACGGCAAAAACCGGCGGCTGAGGCGGCTTTTCGCCGGCCGGCCGGTTTTTTCGTTCCCGCCTCAAATTTGTTCAGATGTCGCGAATAAGGTAAGCCAGCCTATTGGCTGATTTGGCCTTTTTGAGGGGACAAGAATGCGGATTGAAAAGGCGGTCTTTGCTACGGCGATTGCCCTAATCGTTAACGCAGCACCGGCTCTGGCGGCTGGCGTCGCGATACCGGCGGCCGATGCGCCGCCGATCAATGTCCAGCTGGGGATCCGATATGACAGCAATGTCGCCGCTTCGAACGGTGCGTTTGCCTCGGCGCGCGGCCTGCAGCAGGAAGACGAGATTTTCAGCCCCGCGGTGGCCGTCAATTATACCAAGCAATTGGGATCGTTAGCGTTTTTTACGCAAGGCACGCTTGGCTACGACTTCTATGCGAACAATGACATTCTGAACCGCGAGCGGATCGGGATTCTGGCCGGCGTCTCGGCCCAGATGAGCGGCTGCCAGCTGACGCCCCGCACCTCCTATATGCGCCGCCAGAGCGATCTGCAGGACCTCAATGTCGGCGTCACCAAGAACACCCAAGAGGATGTTTCGGTCGGCCTGGACGTGGTCTGCAATGGCTTTGGACGGCTGGTGCCTTCGGCCTCCGTTCAGCAGACCTGGGCCACCAACAGCTCCAATTCCCTTTTCTCCACCGATTATCAGAGCTTTTCCGCGAATGCGGGCCTTGGTTATCAGGCGGGCAGCTTCGGGACGATCTCGCTGGTGGGCCAGTATGCCGACACCCAATATGACAACCGTTTCATCCCGTTTCTCTCATCCGTGCAGCGGGACGGCTACAAGGTCTATTCGGGCGGCCTGCATTATGAAAGGCCGATCGGCGCGACCCTGGAAGTTGGCGCGTCGGTTTACCAGACCTCTTTGTCTTATGACGGGTTGGGCCTGAATTTCTCCGGCATCACCTATGACGGAACCGTAACCTATCATCCGGATTCCCGGTTCGACGTCACGGCCCATTTCGGCCGCCAGACCAGCCCGTCCAACTTCCTGAATGCGGCCTATTCGATCGACCAGGTCCTGTCGGCCGATGCGCATTACCGGCTGACCAGCCGGCTTACGGCCGGCTTGGGAGTTTCCAACAAACTGCAGAAGTTCCAGGGGGCCAACCTAATTTCCGCCACAGACCTGTCAAAACAATCCGTCACGTCTTTCTACGGCTCGCTCGGCTTTAACGTTACGAGCAGAATGAATTTGGCTTTTATTGCCAGGAGCACGCAAAGGCATGCAAACTTGGGGGCGTATAGCTACACTGACAACCAGATCGGCCTGACCTTGTCGCAGGCGTTCTAAACGGGACCAAAGGCGTATGATGAGAGTTCGCGATATTGTTGCCGCCTTCGGGCTGGTCTTCATGAGCGCGATCATCGTGCCGGCGGGCGCGCAGACCCCGTCCGTTCCGCCGCCGCCCAAGCCTGTTCCCGCCACGGTTGCGCCCGCGCCCAACGACATACCGGCGCCGACTTATATCCTGGGTCCCCAGGACGTCATCCAGGTCGATGCGTTGGGCCGCAGCGATTTCAGCACCAAGGCCCGCATCGGCGCCGATGGAACGGTTCAGCTGCCGTTCCTGGGCGCCTTCCCGGCGGCAGACCGGTCGGTGGTGCAATTGCGCGACGAGATCGCGGCGGCGCTGCAGAAGGGCGGCTTCTTCGCCAAGCCGATCATCCAGGTCGAAGTCATTTCTTTCGCCAGCCGCTATGTCACGGTGCTGGGCGCGGTCGGAGCGCCGGGCCTGATCCCGGTGGAGCGGCCCTACCGGCTGTCGGAAATCCTTGCGCGGGTGGGCGGGGTTCGCGGGGACGGCGCCGATTATGTGGTCTTGAGATCGCCCAAGGGCCCCGAACGGAATTTGGCGGTGAAGGACCTGGCGACCGGCGATGAAACCACCGATCCCTATGTCCAGCCCGGCGACAAGATCTTCATTCCGACCGCCGAGATTTTCTATGTCAAAGGCCAGGTGAAAGCGCCCGGCAGCTATCCCATCACCGCCAACATGACCCTGGTCATGGCGCTGGCGCGCGGCGGCGGGATCACCGACCTGGGCAGCGACAGCCACATCAAGATCGTGCGCAAGAATGTCACGATCACACCCAAAGACCTTAACGTGAAGATCGAGCCGAACGATGTGATCGATGTCGGCGAGGGCTTCTTTTAATTTCACTCCCGCGCGGAGCCTGTCATGAGCCTAATTCAGTTCTGGAGAATATTGCGCGCGCGCTGGCTGCTGATCGTGGCGACGACCGTGTTCTCGCTCGCCGGCGGCATCATCGCGGTCCAGCTTTTGCCGCCGCGCTGGGACGCCGAAGCGCATGTCCTGCTCAATCTGCTCAAGCCCGACCCGGTGACGGGCGAAATGCTGGGTGGCGGCGCCAGCCGCGCCTATATCGGCACGCAAGTCGGCCTGATCACGGATTATGGCGTGATCGGACAGGCAGTGGACAAGCTGGGCTGGCTGTCGGACCCCAATCTGATCCAGCAATATCAATCCCGTCCCAGCACGGATACGCGCGATTTCCGCCGCTGGGCGGCCCAGATCATCATCGACCGCACCCGGGTCACGGCGGCCGACAACAGCAGCATCCTGAACATCATCTATACGGGCAGCGATCCGGACTCCGCCAAGGCGGTGGCCAATGCGGTGACCCAGTCCTATATCGAAAACAGCCTGGCGACGCGGCGCAGCGATGCGCTCAAGAATGCCGACTGGTATGCGCTGCAAGCCGCCAAGGCGAAGAAATCGCTGGAACAGGCCCAGGCCGCCGAAACCAAATTCGAGCGGGATAACAATGTGGTGATGACCCAGGACGAGCGCACTGACGTGGACAGCGCCCGCCTGACCGCCATGGCCCAGACCAACGTGATCGAAGCGGGCGGCGGCGCGGAAGCCTCGCTGGCGGAAATCGACGCCCAGATCAAGAACGCCTCGGCGGTCCTGGGGCCGAACCATCCCGACCTGATCGCGATGAAGGCCAAGCGCAACGCCATCGCGGCGGCGATCTCCCAGGGCGGGCTGCGGGGCGCCCAGTCGGCGCATGGCTCGCGGGTCGATCAGCAAAAGGCGCTGATCATCGCCGAGCGGGACAAGCTGGCCAAGCTTCGCAACCTGCATACCGAAGTCGAGCTGCAACGGGACTTCTACAACAAGACCGCCCAGAAGGAGATCGATTTCCGCCAGCAGGCCGCGGCGACCGATGCGGGCGTCACCGCGCTGGGCAATGCCTCGGCGCCCCTGTCGCCGTCCTTCCCGAAGGTTCCGCTCATCGTCGGCGGCTCCGTCGGCCTGGGCCTGGGGCTGGGCATTCTTCTGGCTCTCCTGATCGAATTGCTCAATCGCCGCGTGCGCGGGGCCGAAGATCTTCAATCCCTTATGGGGGTCCCGCTCCTGACGGTTCTCGAGGCGGCGCGGTGACCCATGCTTGGAACCCCGATTGCCATGGATGACCGGCCGCGCAAGCTCTTCGATACCAAATCGCTGGTGACGCTCTCCGGCCAGGTCTCCGAAACCGCCGAAGCCATTCGCGGCCTAAGAACCCACATCATGGCGCGCCATGTCCGCGAAGGGCATCGCGCCCTGGCGGTCTGCGCGGCCAGCGAAGGGGTCGGCTGCTCCTTCGTCGCCGCCAACCTGGCGGTTTCGCTGTCGCAGATCGGGGTCAATACGATCCTGATCGACGGCAATATGCGCAGCCCCTCCATCGCCGCGATCTTCGGCCATAAGGGGCAGGGCGCCGATATCCGCGCCGCACTGGGATCCGATCTGGACTTCGATGCCTGCATCGAGGCGGATGTGTTGCCGTCCCTGTCGGTGCTTTTTGCCACCGGGCGCGCCGCCAATGCGCAGGAGCTTCTCGCCAGCAACCGTTTCGAAGCCTTGATGCATTTCTGCCTCCGCGAATATGACGCGACCATCATCGACACGCCGCCCGCCAACACATGTTCGGATGCGCGGCGGGTGAGCACGGTGGTGGGATACAGCCTGATCGTCACGCGGCGGAACAAGAGCCTGGTCAATGACGTGAAGATCCTTACCGAACAGCTCAGGGGCGATCATGCGGAAGTCATCGGCTCGGTCCTGAACGAGGCCTGAAGCGATGACGACGGCCATGCCGAGCCGTGAGGCCTCGTCCCGCGAAGCGATCACCACCGCTTTCCTGTCGTCCTGGCCCCTGATCCTGGGCGCCGCCGCGCTGGCGATTCCCACGTTGCTCATCCTGGCCGCCAACAATTGGTCGCGCGAGGAAGGGGCGCACGGTCCCCTGGTGCTGGCCACCGCGGCCTGGCTCTTGTGGCTGCAATGGCCCGCCATCCGCAAAGAGGGCGTGCCCGGAAAGGGCTGGGCGGTCGCGCTGCTGCTGGGTTTCGCGCTGCTTCTTTACGTGACGGGACAGGCCTTCGACCTGATCACCTTGAGCACGGCGGGGCTCTATGGCGTGGGATTTTCGATTTTCTATTCCAAGTTCGGCGCCCGCGCGATCGTCCGCAACTGGTTCATTTTTTTCTATCTGTTGTTCGCGGTGCCGCCGCCGCGCATGTGGCTCGACCGGCTGACATTTCCGCTCAAGCAATTCGTTTCCACCGCCGCGACCGAGATGCTGCAGCCTTTGGGCATTCCGGTCGCACATGAAGGCGTGGTGATCTATGTGGCGCAATATCAGCTTCTGGTGGAAGACGCCTGTTCGGGCATGAATTCCATCTTCGGGCTTCTGGCGATCAGCCTTTTCTATATTTACCTGATGCGCGGCGGCTCCTGGTGGTATTCGCTGATCCTGGGCGTCTTGTCGGTTCCCATCGCGATCCTGGCCAACATCATCCGGATCGTGATTCTCATCCTTCTCACCTATTACGCGGGCGACGATGTCGCGCAGGGCTTCCTGCACATGGCGGCGGGCGTCTTCGTCTTCGCCACCGCCCTGGTCCTGATGTTCGCGGTGGATCAAGGCCTGTCGCGCATTCTTCTTAGGCCCGGACGGCGGACGGCATGATAGCGCGGCGCGATTTTCTGATCGGCGGGGCGTGCTGCGTGGGTTCGGGCGCTGCCTATGCGCTCAAGCCGCGCCGCCGCACCACCTTGATGGACGGCGGCAAGAAGCTGAACGAAATCCTGCCGCCCAAGCTCGAAGGCTGGACCTCCCGCGATGTCAGCGACCTGGTGGCGCCCGAAACCCCGGACAGCCTGGCGGCGCGGCTTTACGGCGAAACCGTGGGCCGGATTTATCGTCAGGAATCCACCGGCGATCAG
>JAFECO010000072.1 GCA_018242085.1 Pseudomonadota bacterium | reverse complement strand
TTGCCGCTGGCGCCCACCATGGCGATGGTCTTGACCGAACGCAGGATGGTTTTGATCAAGGCGTCGGGATAGGTCAGGCCGGCCATTCTGGGTCTCTTTTTTCCAGGAAGGCGCAGATTCCTTCCTCCGCCTCGGCGTTCAACATGTTTTCCGTCATCACCCGCGAAGCATAGTCATAAGCGCAGGACAGCGGCATCTCGATCTGGCGGTAAAAGGCTTCCTTGCCGGTGCGCACCGTGGCGCGGGGCTTGGAGGCGATGCGTTGCGCCAGCGCCATCGTCTCCGCCTGAAGCTGGCTCGGCGCGACGACGCGATTGATCAGTCCCAGCGCCTTGGCTTCATCCGCTGAAATCATCTCGCCGGTCAGGAGCATCTCCATCGCCGCCTTGCGTCCGACGCTGCGCGACAGGGCCACCATCGGGGTCGAGCAGAAAAGACCGATATCGACCCCCGGCGTGGCAAAGCGGGCCTGGGAGGAGGCCACCGCCAGGTCGCAACTGGCGACCATCTGGCATCCCGCCGCGGTGGCGGTGCCTTGCACTTCGGCGATCACCGGCTTGGGACAGGCCACGATCTGCTGCATCAGGGCCGAACATTGGGTGAAGAGGGCGGCGAAGGCGCCCGCCCCGTCATCCTCTTCCGACCGGTGGGCATTCATTTCCTTGAGGTCATGGCCCGCCGAGAAGACGCTGCCTTCGGCGGCGACGATGATGACCTTGACCCCCGGATCCGCCGCCGCGCCTTCCAGGGCGTTGGCCAGCGCCCCCATCAGGGCGGAGCTCAAGGCATTGCGGGCCTTGGGCCGGTTCATCGACAGCCGGAGCACGGCGCCGGCGCGGGCGGACTTCAGGGGCGATTCCAGTTGGGCGGTGATGTTCATGGGCGGGACTGTAGTGCGGGCGGGCGGCAAATTCACGATGTCCGCCATCATTATGCGGTATAATAATACCATATGGAGGAAATGCCCGGAATTCCGAGTTTTCTATTGACCTTCGGCCGGTCCGCCCGTATACGCGCCCGTCCTTTCAAGAGTATATCGCCATGAAAACCTACTCGGCCAAAGCTTCCGAGATCGAAAAGAAGTGGGTCGTGATCGACGCCGAAGGCCTGGTGGTCGGCCGTCTGGCCTCGATCATCGCCATGCGGCTGCGCGGCAAGCACAAGCCGACCTACACCCCCCATATGGATTGCGGCGACAATGTCATCGTGATCAACGCTTCCAAGGTGGTGCTGACCGGCCAGAAGCTGAAGAAGAAAGTCTATTACCACCACACCGGCTATATCGGCGGCATCAAGGAGCGCACCGCCGGCGCGATCATGGCGGGCAAATTCCCGGAACGGATCGTGGAGAAGGCGGTCGAACGCATGGTCCCGCGCGGTCCTTTGGGCCGTCAGCAGATGTCCAATCTGCGCGTCTATCCCGGCGCGGAACATCCGCACGAAGCCCAGCAGCCCGAGAAGCTCGACGTGGCGGCGATGAATCCCAAGAACACTCAATACAAGACGAAGGCGGCTTAAGTCATGGCTGACGACAACAAGTTCGGCGAACTCAAATCCACGCTCATCAAGGCCAAGACCAACGCCCCGGAAGACGCCTCCAAGGCCGACAATAAGCGCGATTCCAAGGGCCGCGCCTATGCCACCGGCCGCCGCAAGGAATCGGTGGCCCGCGTCTGGATCAAGCCGGGCTCCGGCAAGATCACCGTCAACGGCCGGGACGAGAAGACCTATTTCGCCCGTCCGGTGCTGCGCATGATCCTGCGCCAGCCCTTGATCGCGGCCAATCGCGACGGCCAGTTCGACGTGGTGGTCACTGTCACCGGCGGCGGCCTGTCGGGCCAGGCGGGTGCGGTGCGTCACGGCATTTCACGGGCCCTGGTGAATTACGAGCCGGGCCTGCGCGCCGCGCTGAAGCCGGGCGGTTTCCTCACCCGCGATCCGCGCGCGGTGGAACGCAAGAAGTATGGCCGCCCCAAAGCGCGCCGCAGCTTCCAGTTCTCCAAGCGCTAAACGGCGCGAACTCTATTGCCTATTCCTTGGGCGGCCCGGCGAAAGCCGGGCCGCTTTTTTGTTGGCCACCCAATTCTCCCTTCCCCATATCCGGCTATAGTGCGGCCCTCCGTTGCGTAAAAAGGCCAATCACAAACAAGTTCACTGGGAGGGACGTATGCATAAGGGAATCGTGGCAGCAGCCTTGCTGCTCACCACTTCGTCGATCGCGCTGGCGCAGCAGGACCGGGCGACCGACATCACCGCCGCGCAGGTTCAGCAAGTTCTGAAGGCGCCATCCAAGATCGTCGATCACACCCTCAAGGTGGTCGATCTGGGCAACTATCAGCTTTCCGTCGCCGTGATCAAACGCGGTCCGACCCGTGCGCCCGGTGCCGCGGCTCCCGCCCGCCAGCCCGATCCCAAGGCCGTCAAATGCGGCCTGACGGCGATGCCGGCCGGCGCCAAGGAAGCGCCCGAAGGCGGCATTTCCCATGACTCCACCGATGAGACCTACATCATCATTTCGGGCTCCGGCACCCTGATCACGGGCGGCCAGATTTTGAACGGCACGCGCTCGGCGCCGGACAGCGAAGTGACCAAGGTCCTGAACGGTCCGTCCTGCAGTGGAAAAATCGTGGGCAATTTCGTCGCCCGCAAAGTGAATGTGGGCGATATTTCGGTGATCCCCGCCGGCGTGGCGCATGGCTGGGCCGACATCACCACCGAAGTCACTTATCTCAGCGTGCGCCCCGATCCGAAGAAGGTTCTGGAGCACGGATACGTAAACCCGGCGATCAAGTAACGCGCCAGGGTCCGGTACGTGGCGCTGCGACGCATTCGCAGTGCAACATTGGGGGCTGACAAACTTCGCGACAAGATCGCGATGGATTGTCGGCCTCCATGGCCTATGAATTATTTTTCACAGGTCCGGCGGGATCATTCTCATCGCTCCCGTCCCGGCAACAGGGGGGTAATACATGTCCAAATCTCAACTGCGGCGCCTTTCGTCCGTCGCGGCAATCGCGCTCGTCCCGGCTCTGTTCGGGGCCCAGGCGATGGCGCAGAACAATGGCCAGCCTTCGACGGCGAAAGGCGATTGGCCGATGTACTTTGCCGATCCGTCCGGCTCGCGTTATTCGCCCCAGGACCAGATCAATGCGTCCAACTTCAACAAGCTGGAAGTGGCGTGGCATTTCAAGACCGACAATCTCGGCACGCGGCCTGAGTTCAAGCTCGAAGGCACGCCGGTCGAAGTCAACGGCATGCTTTACACCACCGGCGGCTCGCGCCGCGCCGTGGTGGCGCTGAATGCCCGGACCGGCGAACTGAAATGGGTCTACAGCATGGAAGAGGGGCCGCGCGCGGCGCTGGCACCTCGCCAATTGTCGGGCCGCGGTGTTTCCTATTGGACCGACGGCAAAGGCGATGAGCGCATCATCTATGTGACGACCGGTTATCGCATGGTCGAACTCAACGCCAAGACAGGCCGGCCGGTGGAAAGCTTTGGCGATCACGGCGTGATCGACATGAAGATCGGCGCCGTGAAAGGCGCGGGCGAGCAGATCGACCTGGAAAGAGGCGAAATCGGCCTGCACACCACCCCCACCGTGGTGAAGGACGTCATCATTGCGGGCTCCGCCTTCAAGGAAGGCATGCAGCCGCTGACCGCCAACAACACCAAGGGCCTGGTGCGGGCCTGGGACGTGCGGACGGGCAAGGAATTGTGGAAATTCCGCACCATCCCGCAAAAGGGCGAGTTCGGTTATGACAGCTGGGAAAATGGTTCGGCCGACCGGAACGGCAATGTCGGCGTCTGGACGGGCATCACTGTCGATCCGGAACTGAACAGCGTCTATCTGCCGGTCGAAGATCCCACCAACGACACCTATGGCGGTGCACGCCCCGGCAACAATTTGTTCGGCGATAGTCTTGTCTGCGTCGACCTGACCACCGGCAAGCGCAAATGGCATTACCAGATCGTCCATCATCCGATCTGGGACTATGACCTGTCGTCGCCGCCGCTCCTGGCCGACATCAATGTGGACGGCAAAGCCATCAAGGCGGTGGCGCTGCCGACCAAGGAAGCGTTCCTCTATGTCTTCGATCGCGTCACCGGCAAGCCGATCTGGCCGATCATTGAAAAGCCGGTGCCGCAGAGCGACGTGCCGGGCGAGAAGACTTCCAAGACGCAGCCTTTCCCGACCAAGCCTGCCGCCTATGCGCGTCAGTCCGTCACGATGGATGATCTGATCGACTATACGCCGGAGCTGCGCGCCAAGGCGGTCAAGATCATCAAGGAGAATTACAAGCTCGGTCCGATGTTCTCGCCCGCCATCATCAGCAAGGTCGGCTTCCCCAGTGCGGTTCTCACCATCGGTAATTTCGGTGGCGGCACCAACTGGCCGGGCGCCGGCTACGATCCGGAGTTGCATACGGTGTTCGCACCGGCCTCCAACACCGGCATCGTGCAGATGGGCCTGGTGGAGCCTCCGCCCGGCCTGACGGATTCCAAATACCTGCTCGGCACTGCCGGACAGCCCTTCCGCATCAGTGGCGGCCCGGGCTTCGGCAGCGCCGCGGACGCACCGAAAGTCAGCGAAGACGAAGCCAAGCTTCAAGCTGCATTGGCTGCGCATCCGGAAAAGGCCGCCGGCCCGCCCCCGCCCCGCAATGTCGACGGCATGCCGTTGGTCAAGCCGCCTTATGGGACGCTGACGGCGATCAATTTGGACACCGGAAACACCACCTGGCAGGTGCCGCATGGCGACACGCCCGATGACATCCGCAACAACCCGGCGCTGAAGGGGATCAATATTCCCAAGACCGGTCAGCCGGGCAATGTCGGCCTGGTCATCACCAAGAGCCTGGTAATCATGGGCGACCCGCTCTTCACCACCACGCCGGAACATCCGCGTGGGGCGATGCTGCGCGCGTACGACAAGAAGACCGGCCAGCAGGTTGGTGCGGTCCTGATGCCCGCGCCGCAGTCGGGCTCGCCCATGACCTATTCGGTGGGCGGCAAGCAGTACATCGTCGTCGCGGTCAGCGGCGGCAATTACTCGGGCGACTACATCGCCTATAGCCTGCCCAGCAACTGACGCCGGAAACAGAACGGGCCGCCCATCGGGCGGCCCGTTTTTTCTTCCATTCCCGAGATCAGGCGGGTGGCGCGGGCGCCGGCACGCTTGCATCCGGCGGCGGGCCATAGGCATTGGCGCCCGCATCTCCCGGCTGGCACCAGAAATAGATCAGCACCAAAGCGGCGATGAAGCCGATCAGCCCCAGGAGCCATCCGATGGTGAACGTATAGGCCACCGCGCCGAACACCCCGAACGGTCCGAAGACGAACAGCCGGAATAGCTGGGAGACGGCGAAGGGGATCAGGAATGTCCAGACCAGGCTTCCGTTCCGCCCGGTGTCCTGCAGGCGGCGCGCGCCCATGCCCGCGGTTGGCAGCAGCAGGGCCAGCGAGGTCAGCGCGGCGAGGGGAAGAAACGTGGCCGATTGTATCACCAGCGCCACCACCTGCACCGCGACGCAGGCCAGGATGAAATACCAGAAGCGTTCCCTGCCCACCCGTCCGGCCGTGTCGAAATAATG
Source organism: Pseudomonadota bacterium (assembly GCA_018242085.1). GTDB lineage: Bacteria > Pseudomonadota > Alphaproteobacteria > Micropepsales > Micropepsaceae > Rhizomicrobium. The sequence goes on along the minus strand of JAFECO010000072.1, from coordinate 1,830 downwards.
CTGGGTGACGGTGTTGCGGAAATTCTCGACGATTGCGTTCAGGTCCATCTCTGCCCCCAAAACATCCGCGTTCCGGGCCGGATGCTAGTCCCGCTCTTGGGGCTTGGAAAGCCGCCATGGGTTTCCCGCATGGCGGTTCGGCTTGCCGCCGGGGCAAAATAGGCTATGAGAAGCCGCCAAAACGGGCAGGCACATGACGGCAAAGATCTTCATCGACGGGGCGGTCGGAACCACGGGGCTGGAAATCCGCGAGCGCCTGGCGAGACGTTCCGACCTCACAGTCGTCGCCTTGCCCGATGCCGCGCGCAAGGATGAAGCGGCGCGGGCGCGCGCCTTGAACGATGCGGATCTGGTCATCCTCTGTCTGCCGGACGAAGCATCGCGCCAGGCGGTATCGCTGATCGAAAATCCACGCGTCCGGGTGATCGACGCCTCCACGGCCTTTCGCGTCGCCGAAGGCTGGACATATGGCTTTCCCGAACTGGAAGCGGACGGTTACGACAGGATCGCCTCCAGCGCCCGTGTCGCCAATCCGGGCTGCTGGGCGACCGGCTTTCTGGCGCTGGCGCGGCCGCTGGTGCGCGCGGGCCTGATCCCCGCCGATTTTCCCGTCACGGTTCACGGCGTCTCCGGCTATTCCGGCGGTGGCAAAAGCATGATCGAGGAGTTCGAGAAAAAGGATTCCCCGGTCTTTGTCGAGACGGTTCATCGCGGTTATGCGCTGGGCCTTGGGCACAAACATCTTCCCGAAATGCAGGCGCGCGCGGGCCTCAATCATCCGCCCTTGTTCGCGCCCACCGTGGCGCGCTTTTATCGCGGCATGCTGGTGGAACTGCCGCTGCAGACCTGGGCGCTACCGGGCGGCCCAGGCCCACGCGACATTCATGCCGTGATCGCCAATGCCTATGCCGGAAAGCCGCTGGTCGAAGTGGCGGGCCTGGACGAGGCGGCGTCGATGAAGGCCGTGGATGCCGAATTGCTGGCGGGCAGCAACCGGATGAAGCTGTTCGTCTTCGCCAACAAGGCGGGCGATCAGGTGCGGCTGGTGGCGGCGCTGGACAATCTGGGCAAGGGCGCAGGCGGCGCCGCGGTCCAGAATCTCAACATCATGCTGGGCCTGCCCGAAACGACCGGACTTTAGGCACTTTGCGAAAACCGGGCCGGGCTGGCATCGGCAGCAAATGTGCTAGAAGCCAGCATGGTGCGGCTCTGGCTGGGAGTGCTTGTGGTGGTGGCATTGGGCGCGCTCGGCGTGGCCCTTTTGATCGCCCGTCCGCCCGATCCTGAAGGTTATTCCGGACTGGAATTCGCCCGTGTCACCGAAGCCGCCGCTTCGCGCGCGCCGCTGCTGGCCACGCGCGGAGCGCTGGTGCAGGAGGTGGCCCCCGACAGCCCCGCCGCGCGGGCCGGCATCCGGCCGGGTGCGGTGGTGGCCCGGATCGACGGGGAAGATGTCCGCTCGGCAAAGCAAGCCTCCCGGATCGTGCGCCGCCACCGGGCCGGCGACCGCCTCATCATCACCCTGTTCGACGAAGCCAGGGGCGGGGTCCATCCCAAGGACGTGCCGCTGATTTTCGATGCCGCGCCGCCGCGGAGCGAAAAAGTGTTTTCCGTCGATCCGCCGCCGACCCTGGCGAAGGAAAAGCTTAAGCCGCCCGTCATGGTGGCAAACGCGGCCTGGTCGCGGCGCCTGGCGCATGGCGTCAGCGTGCGGCTGCGCGCCTTGCCGCAATTGACGGCGGGGATCTGCTCCGGCGTGGCGCCGGAAAAGTGGCGGTTGCGCGACTCCGGCCCGAACATGATCCATGTCGTGTCGGAGGCCGGCGGCGC
>JAFECO010000071.1 GCA_018242085.1 Pseudomonadota bacterium | reverse complement strand
GACTTGTCGCCCTGCCCGCCCGGCTGCTGCACCGAATGGGTGGCATCGAACACCACCGGCGCGCCGAACGCCGCCATGATCGGCAAGGCGCGCATGTCGCTGACCAGCGTATTGTAGCCGAAACTGACGCCGCGTTCGGTCACCAGCACATTGGGATTGCCGGCGCCGGTGATCTTGGCGATCACATTCTTCATGTCATGCGGGGCCAGGAACTGGCCCTTCTTCACATTGACCGCCTTGCCGGTATGGGCGGCGGCGACCAGAAGATCGGTCTGGCGGGAAAGGAAGGCGGGGATTTGCAGCACGTCCACGGCCTGGGCCACCGCCGCGCATTGATCGCGCTCATGCACGTCGGTGAGAACCGGAAGGCCGAACTTGTCGCGAATGTCGGCAAAGATCGGCAGCGCATTTTCCAGCCCTATTCCCCGCGCGGAGGTGGCGCTGGTGCGATTGGCCTTGTCGAAGCTGGTCTTATAGACAAGGCCCACGCCCATCTTCTCGCAAATCTCTTTCAGCGCGCCCGCCATGTCGAAGGCATGCGCCCGGCTTTCCAGCTGGCAAGGCCCCGCGATGATCGCAAGCTTCAAGGCGTTGCCGATTTCCACGGATTTGAGGCGGACGATTTGATTGGGATGGATGACGGGAGCGGTGTTCATGCCGCCATTTTAGGCGAGCGCGCGCCCAAGCGCAAAGTGGCCTAGCGCAACGTGGCGGCTGCGATGGCGGCTGGCCCCGCCACGGGCGCGAACATGTTCATCGCCTCCCAGAACAGGCTGGTTTTCACCCGGATCACGTCGCCAGGCTGGATATGGGTGAGTTGGTTCGTGCGCACGGGCCGTTCGGTGGTGTCGCCTTCATGGCGCACATACAAGGTGCTCTGAATCGCCTGGTCGGTGAAACCGCCCGCCATCGCCACTGCGTTCAATGCGTTCATGTTGTCGACATAGGCATATTGGCCCGGCCGGTTGACGGCTCCGATAATGTAGAAGGGCCGGTAGGTCGCGATCTCGACATTGACGCGCGGATCCTTGAGGTATCCGTCCGCCAGGGCGCCGGCGATCCCCTGCTCCAGTGCGGGCGCGGTCGAACCGTTGGCGTGCAAGGTTCCGATCAAGGGCAGCCGCACCATGCCGGAGCCGTCCACCTGATACTCGCCCGACAGATCGCTCTGGCCGAAAACACTGACACGGATCTTGTCGCCGGGGCCCAAGCGGTAATCGGCATTGGCGCGATTGAGACTGTAAGGATCGCGATAGGCCGCCAATCTGTCATCGCTCCTTGCCGGGACGGTGGAGGTGGAAGCCGGTGCCGGCACCATGGGACGGAGCGGCACATATCCATAAGTGCTGTCCTGCAAATTGCCGGCGCCAGGCACGGCACCTTCGAACGCACCGCGCAACTGCTGCGGCGGCGATGGCGGGGTGTAGCCGGGGATCGGCTTGATGCCATAAGGCTGTTCCTGCGGCACGGCGTTCTGGACCGGCACAAAGCCGTAAGGCTGCGCCGGCGCGGCGTTGGAGGATGCGGGCACTTCCTGCGCGGTGGCGGCGCGGACGCAGAAGAAAAGCAGCGCAAAAGCGCCCGCCATCATCGACAATCGCAGAAAAATCAGCGCAGGCCGGCCCATGGCGCCGAGGGTACAAGCTGTATGATTACGGAATCGCTACCGCCAGGGCCCGCCGGTTAAGAAACCCCTAACGAATCACATCCAGAAGCGGCCGCAGCGCGGTGGAGAAGCGGCGCAACTCGGCGCGATGCACCTGGGAAAGCGCCGCCAGCTTGGCATCGGCGCGCGGGGTGAGCGCCAGCCGCATTCGCCGCCGGTCGTCCGGATCGGGGATGCGGGCCACCAATTTTCCTTTCGCCAGCCGGTCCACCAGCCCCACCGCGCTGTGATGACGGATGCCGAGCCAGGCGGCCAAGCTGCCGATCGTCACCGGCTCCGTCATACCCTTGATCGCCAAGAGCGCCTGATGCTGGGCGGGGGCAAGGCCGGCGTCCCGCGCCGCCTGGGCGCTGAATTCCAGGAACTGGCGCATGCTCCGCCGGATTCCCGCCAGAGCGCGATAATCCTTCAGATCGAGCTTTGCGCCGCGTGCCATCGCCATCCTTGATTTATATCGTGCCACGATATAAATGCCCGCCCTCACCAGCACAATAGGCGCTCCATGCAATCGGAGATCAACGAACATCTGCGCGATTTCACGGCGACGCCGCGCACCTTGCAGCTGGCGGCGATGGCGGCCGTCACCGGCACCATGGGCGCGGGCGCGGCATGGGTGCTGCTGCGGCTGATCGCGATCATCACCAATCTGGCCTATTTCGGCCGTCTCAGCGCCGCGCCTGCCACCCTGCCCGCGCACCTGCCGCTCTGGAGCGCCGCCATTCCCGTCGCCGGCAGCCTGGTGATCGGGCTGATGGCACGCTTCGGATCGGAAAAAATTCGCGGCCATGGCATTCCCGAAGCGATCGAAGCCATTCTGATCGGGCGCAGCCGTATCGAGCCCAAGGTCGCCGCACTCAAGCCGCTCTCGTCGGCGATTTCGATCGGCACCGGCGGGCCTTTCGGCGCCGAAGGGCCCATCATCATGACCGGCGGCGCGTTGGGGTCCCTTTTCGCGCAACTTTTCCATCTCAGCGCCGCGGAGCGCAAAAGCCTGTTGGTGGCGGGCGCGGCCGCCGGCATGACGGCGATATTCGGAACGCCCGTGGCGGCGGTCCTGCTGGCGGTGGAACTGCTGCTGTTCGAATGGAAGCCGCGCAGCTTCATTCCCGTCACCGTGGCGGCGGCGGTCGCCTATGCCTGGCGGCCCCTCCTGATCGGCAGCGGGCCTTTGTTTCCTTATCTCGCCGCCGTGGCGATGCCCTGGTGGGGCCTGGGGCTTTGCGCCGTCGTGGGATTGATGGCGGGCGCGCAATCCGCGCTCCTCACGCTTTTGTTGTACGGCACCGAAGATCTATTCCGCCGCCTGCCCATCCATTGGATGTGGTGGCCGGCCCTGGGCGGCATCGTGGTCGGCATCGGCGGGGTGATCGATCCCGCGGTGCTGAGCGTGGGATATGACAGCATCCGGGGCCTTCTGGCGGGCACCATGGCTGTCGGTGCCGTCGCGACATTGTTATGGGACAAGGCGCTGGTGTGGATCGTAGCCTTGTCGTCGGGCACATCCGGCGGCGTGCTGGCACCGCTTCTCATTCTGGGCGGGGCGTTGGGGGCGCTGGAAGCGCATCTGATGCCGTTCGGCGATACCGGCTTTTGGGCCTTGCTGGGGATGACCGCGATCCTGGGCGGCACCATGCGCGCGCCTCTCACATCGACTCTGTTCGCGGTCGAACTCACCGGCAATCCGCATCTGCTGCCGCAATTGTTTGTGGCTTCGGTGGCGGGCTTCGGTTTTACCGTGCTGGCCATGCGCCGCTCCATCCTGACCGAACGCATCGCGCGGCGCGGCCTGCATCTCACGCGCGAATATAGCGTAGACCCGTTCGACGTGATGCGGGTGGGCGATATCATGGCGCAACCGGTTGACACATTGCCCGCCGCCATGTCGGTGGCCGAAGCGTCCAAATTCTTCGCCGAAGCGGAGCGGCACAAAAGCTATCCGGTGATCGACGGATCGGGCCGCGTCATCGCCATGGTTTCGCGGGCCGATGTCCTGCGCTGGACGCGCGAAGGCTGGGCCTCCGGCGAAAGGTTGGGCGATCTGGATCACGAGATGGTGACGGCTTTTCCAGATGAATTGACCGGAACCCTGGCCGACCGGATGGCGGAAACCGGCGCCAGCCGCGTTCCGGTGATCGCGCGCGACAGCGGCCGATTGCTGGGATTGGTGGCGCGGCGGGAACTTCTCAGGGTCCGGGCGCTGGCGCTGAAGGCCGAACAGCAGCGGGAAGGCGCGGTCGCGCTGCCCGGTTAGCCGTGGGGCCTTTAAGGGAGCGGCGGGGCACACCATGTGCTATGGTATGCGCATGAAACATCCGATCTCGCTTGCATGTGGCGCCGCCCTTCTGGCGCTTGTTCCTGTTGCGGTTTCGGCCCAGATCGCGCCGCCCACGACGCAGCAGCTGCAACAGCAGCATAACCAGACCATCCAGACCGAGACCAACACGGCGCACAGCAACCTGACTCAGCTGCAGATCCAGCAGCAGCAGATCCAGCCGCCGCCGCCCACCGTCACGCGGTCGGGCCGGGTGATCGCACATCCGCCGGGATATATCCCGCCGTCCGGCATGCCCGGCCGCTGAGGTCGGATCAGACCAGCCGGCTCTTTTGCACCGCCGCGGCGATGAAGCTGGTGAAGAGCGGATGCGGCTCCAGGGGCCGCGACTTCAATTCCGGATGGAACTGAACCCCGATGAACCAGGGATGATCCGGAATTTCCATGATCTCCGGCAGGCGCCCGTCCGGCGACCAGCCCGACACTTGCATGCCATGCTTGGCCAGCTGCTTGGCGTAATCGACATTCACTTCATAGCGGTGGCGGTGCCGCTCGCTGATTTCGGTGGTGCCATAGACGTCCGCCACCTTTGATCCCGGCGTCAGGGTCGCCGGATAGGCGCCCAGCCGCATGGTGCCGCCCAGATCGCCGTCAGCCGCGCGCGTTTCTTTTTCGTTGCCCTTGGTCCATTCGGTCATCAGGCCGATCACCGGATGCTTGGGTTGGCCGATCTCGGTGGTGCCCGCGCCTTCCAGGCCCGCCAGGTCGCGCGCCGCCTCGATCACCGCCATGTGCAGGCCATAACAGATGCCGAAGAAAGGCACCTTCTTCTCGCGGGCGAATTTCACCGCCTCGATCTTGCCCTCGGTGCCGCGCTCGCCAAATCCGCCCGGCACCAGAATGCCGTTCACATTTTCCAGGAAGGCGGCGGCATCGTCGCGCTCGAACACTTCGCTGTCGATCCAGTCCAGATGCACCCGCACATTGTTGGCCAGGCCGCCATGGGCCAGCGCCTCGCTGAGCGATTTGTAGCTGTCCTTGACCTGCATATATTTGCCGACCACGGCGATGCGGACATCGCCTTCTGGGTTCTTCACCCGGTCCACCACCGCCTGCCAACGGGACAGGTCGGGTTCCGGCGCATTGTCCAGACCGAACACTTTGAGAAGCTGGGTGTCGAGACCGACCTCGTGATAGGCGATCGGCACGCGATAGATGGTGTCCAGGTCCAGCGCTGGGATCACCCGGTCGGCCGGCAGATTGCAGAATAAGCCGATCTTGCGGCGCTCCTCTTCCGGTATGGGGTGGGAGGCGCGGCACAAAAGGATGTCGGGCTGGATGCCGATGGCGCGCAATTCCTTGACACTGTGCTGGGTGGGCTTGGTCTTGAGCTCGCCCGCCGCGTCGATATAGGGCACCAGCGTGAGATGGATGAAGGCCGTCTGCCCGCGGCCCAGATCATTGTGCAACTGGCGGATGGCTTCGAAGAACGGCAGGCCTTCGATATCGCCCACCGTGCCGCCGATTTCCACCAAGAGGAAGTCCAGGCCGTCCGTGTCGGCCAGCACGAATTCCTTGATCATGTCGGTGACGTGGGGAATGACCTGCACGGTGCGGCCCAGATAACCGCCCTTGCGCTCCTTCTCGATCACCTGGCTGTAGATGCGGCCCGACGTGACATTGTCGGACTTCAGTGCCGAGACGCCGGTGAAGCGCTCATAATGCCCCAGATCCAGATCGGTCTCCGCACCGTCATCGGTGACATAGACTTCGCCATGCTGAAACGGGCTCATCGTGCCCGGATCGACATTCAAATAGGGATCGAGCTTGCGCAGACGAACTTTATAACCGCGCGCTTGAAGCAACGCGCCGAGAGCGGCGGACGCCAGACCTTTTCCGAGGGAAGAGACCACGCCGCCGGTGATGAAGATTAACCGGGCCATGGGAGGCCAACATGTCGAAAAGAGGTGGCCGCCTCAAGCGGAAAATTTGAAAAAATTCTTTCGCTCACAATTTGCCTGGAAACTGTTCCTGGCCGCGCGCTTTGGCGCGCGGGCATTCGTCACGGATGCACGCTTGGGCTCGTTACTGAGGCTTGGGAACCTGCGGGCCGGCCGGTGCAGGCGTGTTGACAGGGGCTGCCGGCTTGGGCGCCGTGACGGGCGCCTGTCTGGTCACCGGCGCGTCGAGAATCGATCCTTCCTTGCGGCCATGCAGCGCCAGGATGTTGAGCCCCACGCAAGTGAGGAAAAACAGCGCCGCCAGGATGGCCGTGGTGCGGGTCAGCGTGTCGGCTGCGCCCCGCGGACTGAAAAGGCCGCCCATGCCGCCACCGCCGCCCATGCCCAAAGCGCCGCCTTCGGAACGCTGCAGCAGCACAAAGATGATCAGCGCCACGGCGATCACCAGTTCGATGGAAACGAGAATGGTTTGCATTGAGGCGATTCCAGCTTGGACCGGGTCTCACGCCGATATCGGCATGGGGCCCGGCTTGGACAAGGCGGGGGTCTTTAGAACAAAGCGGGGCAAATGGGAAGCCAAGGCGCCAAACCCGCCGCAAAGGCCGCAAAAGCCCCTCAGGACGCCAGGGCGGTGGCCTGATTCCGGGCCCGGATGATCGCCACCGTGGCGTCGATCTCGTTCAGCTGATCGGCGGGGGATTTTTCCGGGCAAATCGCCTGATGGATCCCCAGTGCCGCCGCACCCATGGAAGACAGCGCCGCGTTGCAGTCCTGCCCCTCCTTCAGCCCTTCGACCGCGGTCAGAATGGCGGCGCACCGTTCCACCACGCGTTCCTGCCCCAGATCGGTGCAACGCCGATCGATCGAGCGGGTGAGATTGCCCAGCTTGGTCAGATCCGCGCCGAATTGCGGCGTGCCCGGCCGCTGGTCGCGCAGCAGCCGCCACAGAATGCAGATCTGGAAGGAATCGCGGCGCAGTTTTTCCCCCGCCAGCTTTTCGCGCGCCGCCTGCAATTCCATATCCAGTTTCTTGGCGATGAGATCGGCCGGCAACCGGTCCTTGGCCTTCATCTTCAGCGAATTGGGCGGGGCGAACAACTCCGCATCGCCGGGCCGGCCGGAATCACGGCGGCGGTCGGGGCCTACGTAATCGGTGGTGATGACGAAGCCCTTGCGGCGCTCGATATGCGCCTCGATGCGGGTTCCCAGAAGGGCGGTCGAGAACGGGCGCAGCAAAAGATCGTCGGCGCCGGAATTGACCACTTTGGTGATCAAGGCGGAGCTCTTTTCCCAGGCCGTCGCGATGATGACGATGAAGGGATTGTATCCCGCGCCCTGGCGCAATTGCTGAATGGCGGAACAAAGTTCGTCGGCGGCGCCTTGCGTTTCAGCCAGCACCAGATCGGGCGTCTGCTTCTGAATGACGTCGACCATCGCTTCCAGGGTGGGCACTGTTTCGGTGCGGCGGAAGCCAAGAGAATACAAAGCCGCGCGCGTCGCCGTGCGATTGGCCGACACCGGATCGTAGATCAATGTTTCGACGTCGTCATAG
>JAFECO010000710.1 GCA_018242085.1 Pseudomonadota bacterium | reverse complement strand
CGAATATGCCGAGTACGGGCTTGAGGACTTTCTGGAAGTCAAAGGGATTCGCGGATACGAGGCGGCCACCTAGGCCGCTCTCATATCGCATTTGGGAATCGGAATATCCGATAGTTTGAAGATGATCATCGGAATCATCGGGGGTACGGGGGAGTTGGGATCCGGCTTGGCGAAAGCCTGGGCCCGTGCGGGCCATCATGTGGTGATCGGTTCGCGCAGCCGGGACAAAGCCATCGGGTTTGCCGAAACGCTGGGACTGGGCGTCACCGGGACGGACAATGCAGAAGCCGCGCGCGCGGCGGATATCATCGTCCTGACCGTGCCTTTCTCGAACCATGCGGCAACGATCGCGGAAATTCGCGATGCGGCTCAGGGCAAGATTGTCATCGACGCCACGGTGCCGCTTGTGCCGCCGAAAGTTTCGGTGGTGCAGCTTCCCGCCGCCGGATCGGCGGCCCAGATCGCCCAACAGCTTCTGGGCAATGGCGTGCGCGTCGTCTCGGCCTTCCACAATGTCGGCGCGGCAAAGCTTCACGTTCAGGGACGGGCCGAATGCGATGTTCTTGTGTTCGGCGACGACAAGGAGGCGCGAAACAAGGTCGTCGAACTAGCCGGCGCGGTGGCGACGAGGGGCATTGCCGGCGGCTCGCTGGCCAATTCCGCTGCCGCCGAGGCACTGACGTCCGTGCTGATCTGGATCAACCGTCACTACAAGGTCGCCGGAGCCGGTATCGCCATCACCGGACTGGGTGACGCGAATTCGGCCTAGCAAAATGGCTGCCGCCCCGAACCTCTTCTTCTATGCCGTTCCTGGCCTGCCGCTGGTGGAGCCGGGCGACGATCTGGCCGGTCTTATCGCCACGGCGTTGAAGTCCGCGGAGATCGGCCTGCACGATGGCGACATCCTGGTCGTCGCTCAGAAGATCGTTTCAAAATCGGATGGCCTTTATGTCGCGCTGGACAGGATTGTTCCGTCGGACCGCGCAAAGGAGCTGGCGGCATTGACCGGCAAGGATCCCCGTCATGTCGAGGTCGTCCTTTCCGAGACGGAAGAGATCGTCAAAGCCGGGCCGCACGCCATTGTGAGCGCCCATAAGCGCGGCTTCGTCATGGCCAATGCGGGTATCGATGAATCGAATATCGATCACAAGGATGGCTCCCGCGTGCTGCTTCTGCCCCGCGATCCGGACGCCTCCGCCGCCAGCCTCAAGGCCCGGCTGGATCGGGAATTCGGCGTCGCCTGTGGCGTGGTCATCAATGACAGTTTCGGCCGGCCCTGGCGCAACGGCGTTGTCGGCGTGGCGCTGGGCGCCGCGGGCATCCCCTCGCTGGTCGACCGGATCGGCGCCGCGGATCTGTTCGGGCGAAAGCTCAAAGCGACCGAGATCGCGATTGGCGATGCGCTGGCTTCCGCCGCGTCCTTGCTGATGGGCGAGGCGGACGAAGGACTGCCGGTGGTGCTGGTGCGGGGATACCGCAATCCGGCGCCGGAACGGCCGGCGGCTTCGCTGATCCGCGCCCGCGACCGGGACATGTTCCGATGAGCGGCGGATCGCGGCCCGGCCGGGTCATTGCTTTGTGCGGCGGGGTGGGCGGCGCCAAGCTGGCGATGGGCCTTTACCGGATCCTGGGCGAAAAGCTCACTATCGTGGTCAACACCGGAGATGATTTCGAGCATCTCGGCCTTTCAATTTCTCCCGATATCGACACGGTTCTTTACACGCTTTCGGGCCTGGCCAATCGCGAGCTTGGCTGGGGCCGGGCGGACGAGAGTTGGAATTTCATGGACGCGGTTGCCGCCCTGGGCGCGGAAAGTTGGTTTCGCCTGGGGGACCGCGATCTGGCGCTGCATGTGGAGCGGACCCGCCGGCTCAAGGCGGGACATTCGCTCAGCGAGATCATCCGCGATTTCGCCAAGAGCCTGGGCGTGAAGGCGGAAATTCTTCCAATGAGTGACGATCCGGTCCGCACCATGATCGTTACTTCCGAAGGCGTGCTGCCCTTTCAGCGCTACTTTGTCGAAAAGCGGTGCGCCCCGAAGGTTGAGCGCATATGCTTCGACGGCGCGGCATTGGCGCGGCTCAATCCGGCTTTGGACAGGGCCATCGCCGATCCCGATCTGGCGGCGATCGTCTTTTGCCCTTCCAATCCGTTTCTCAGTATCGATCCCTTGCTGTCGGTCCCAGGATTCGCGGTCGCGTTGCGGCGGGCGCGCGTGCCGCGGATCGCCGTGTCGCCGCTCATTGGGGGCAAAGCCGTCAAAGGTCCCACCGGCAAAATCATGGGCGAGCTTGGCATTGCCGCGAACACACGCGCAATCGCCGATCACTATGCGGACCTGCTGGATGGATTGGTGATCGACGAGGCGGATAGGGCAGAAAGCGCCTCGCTCGCCTTGCCGGTCCGCGTGACCGCCACCTTGATGACGAGTGATGAGGGTCGCAAACGGTTGGCGCGAGACGTGCTGGATTTCGCGGCGCAATTGGCAGTGAGGCGGACATGAACCGGTCTCGCAGCCGGGGGATTGCCGCCCTGGTTCCGGTCAAGTCGCTGGAGCAGGGAAAGAACCGGCTTGCGCCCGCGCTTGCTCCGTCCGAGCGCGCCGCGCTGGTGGAAGCGATGCTGGGCGATGTGCTTGAAGTCCTTATGCGCGCCAGCGGACTCGATGACGTTCTGGTCCTCAGCAGCGATCCGCCCATCGTGGCGCTCGCGCTCGGTTTTGGCGCAAGATATCTTCCCGATCGCCAGGAATGGGGAATGAATGACGCCATCCGCGCGGGCCTGCAGCGGTTCGCCTCGGACGGGCGGTGGGGCGGATTGGTCGTCCCCGCCGATGTGCCGTACATCAGCGAGGCCGAAATCC
>JAFECO010000070.1 GCA_018242085.1 Pseudomonadota bacterium | reverse complement strand
ACCCGAACTCGCCGCGCAGCTTGCGGACGGCGATATCATGGTGCGCGACTTCTACCGGCTGCGCGGGTATCAATCCGCCTGGCACGGTCCTGACATCGGAATATTGCAAGCATCGCTGGCACGGGCGGCCGCCGAAGGCCTGAATCCCGACGGCTACACGCCGCTCCTGCAGGGATCGCCGGAGATTCGCGACGTGAATCTCACGCGAGCGGCCTTGAATTATCTTCACGATATCCGCCAAGGGCGCGAGGCGCTGCGCCTGGTCGACAGCGATGTGGCTTTGCCGCAGGCGTCATTCGATGCCGCCAGGGCTCTCAACGATGCGCTAAATGCCAATGCGCTAGCCTCGCTTCTGGCGGAATCCGTTCCGCAAAGCCCGGATTACATCCGTCTCAGAGACGCGCTGAAACTCTATCGCGCCATCGACGATCGCGGCGGCTGGCCGAATCTGGCCTTGCCGCTTAAGGACCTTGCCGGCCTCACCGACCGGCAAGCGCATGGTCTCCGCGATCGCCTGGCTTATGAAGAGCCCGCCATGGCCGATGCCTCGTCGCCGGACCTTGCAGCGGGGTTGCGGCGGTTTCAGAGGCGCCATGGGCTTGCGCCCAGCGGCCATATCGATAACGCGACGATTGCCGAACTCAATGTCACGGCGGCGTACCGCATCAAGCAACTCGCCGCAAACATGGAGCGATTGCGCTGGCTGCCGAGGGATCTGGAACCGGACCATATCCTGGTGAATGTTCCGGATGCGCAGCTTTCCCTTGTGCTGGGCGGCAAGGAGGTCCTGGTTTCGCGCGTCATTGTGGGAAAGCCCGCGACGCCGACACCAATCCTGCGGGCCGAAGGCGCCGGCCTGACCGTCAACCCGCCATGGAACGTTCCCGAAAGCATCGCACGCAGCGAAATACTGCCCAAGCTCAAGGCGGATCGCTCCTACCTGAAAAAGCAGGACATGGTGCTGTTGAACGGGCCGCCCGGTGATCCTTACGGTCTCACCGTAGCCTGGCGGTCGATCCCGAAAGGGACATTCCCCTATCTCATCCAGCAGCATCCCGGCGGCGGCAATCCCCTCGGCACGGTGAAGCTGGAGCTGCCGAACAAATTCGATGTCTATCTGCACGATACGCCGGCCAAGACGTATTTTGCGCGGGCCAACCGGGATATCAGCCATGGCTGTATCCGCGTCGAGCGCATCCTGCCCCTTGCCTCCTATGCTTTAAGCAAGACGCCGGATGACATGGCCGTCATCGTCGATGCGATTTCCCGCGGCGAAACCAAGTATTTTCCGCTAAAGCGGCAGCTGCCGGTCTATTTTGTCTATCAAACGGCTTTTCCTGATGCGGCGGGTGTGCTGCAATTCCGTCCCGATATATACGGCCGCGATCAGCGGATGATCGCGATGCAGAATGCAAAGGCATCGAGGATCGATGCGTTTCGTGTGGCCTGCGCAACCGCCAGCGCGAGGAGAGGTTAAGTGATGACGATTGCCTGTATCCCGCGAGAGGCCGCGACATGTCTGTAAACCGAAGGGCGTTCCTTGGCGCCGCCGCGACCTTGCTGGTGAAGCCGAGCTGGAAACCGGCTTTTGCGGGTTTGCCGCGCTCGGGGGCGCGATCCTTGGCATTTCACAATCTGCATACCGGGGAACGGCTGGCGGTCGATTACTGGGTGGAGGGCCGATATCAGGCCCAGGCGCTGGGCGCGGTCAATTCCCTGTTGCGGGATTTCCGAACCGGCGAAGTTCATGCGATTGCGCCGTCGCTGCTGGATCTTCTGGCCACCTTGCGCCTGCGATTGGAGACGGAGGGCCCGTTCGAGGTCATTTCGGGTTATCGCTCGCCGCAGACAAATGCCATGCTTCACGCCGCCGGCGAGCATTCCGGCGTCGCCACCAAGAGCCTGCACATGCAGGGAATGGCCGTCGATATTCGCGTGCCGGGCCGCGCCTTGGAGCGGGTTCGCGATGCGGCCCTCACGGTGCATGGCGGCGGGGTCGGCTATTATCCCGCTTCGGACTTCGTGCATGTCGATATTGGCGCGGTCCGCCGCTGGTAGATGGGGCCTGTTCGTCCATGACGCCGCCGGCGCCATCGAGAATAGCCGATGCGCCCCGCCCTGAAAGCCGCGCATGACAAATAGCAATCCTCCCGCACGGGATGTCCTGAAGCTCGTCCGGGAGCGCCTCTCGGAACATCCGCTCGCCCGCGTCGGGCCGGGCCTGATTACCGGGGTGGCCGATGACGATCCGAGCGGGATAGCAACCTATTCGCAGGCCGGCGCGCAGTTTGGCCTCAACATACTGTGGACCATGCCGCTCGCCTACCCGTTGATGGCGGCGATGCAATCCATGTGCGCCCGGATCGGGCGTGTCACGGGAAAGGGGCTTGCCGCCAATATCAAGGACGCTTTCCCGCCTTATGTTCTATATGCGCTGGTGACGCTTCTGCTCCTGGCCAATATTTTCAATATTGCCGCCGACATGGCGTCGATGGGCGAGGTGACTGAGATGATCACCGGCTGGGACCGGCATCTGATGACCGTCGTCCTGGCCGTTTCAAGCCTGCTCATGCAGGTCTTCATTCCTTACCATCGCTATGTCGTGTATTTGAAGTGGCTGACGGTGTCGCTGCTCGCCTATGCCGCCGTGCTGTTTACCGTCCATGTTCCGTGGACCGAAGTGGCCTTGCGCACGCTATGGCCCGATCTGAAGCTCGACGCCACGACGGCGACGGTGGTGACGGGCGTGTTCGGAACGACCATCAGCCCCTATCTTTTCTTCTGGCAGGCCTCGGAGGAAGTCGAGGACATGCAGGGGCGGACCGGCCGAACAGCGCTCCTGTCGGACCCGCCCGGAGCCGAGGCGGAGCTGCGGCGCATAAAATGGGACACTTGGAGCGGGATGCTCTATTCCGACATCACATCCTATTTCATCATCCTGGCCACGGCCGTGACGCTGCATACCGCCGGCATTACCGACATTCAGACGGCCGCTGAGGCGGCAGGCGCGCTCAAACCCCTGGCCGGCGAATTCGCGTTCGTCCTTTTCGCGCTGGGGATTTTGGGCGTGGGACTGATCGGGGTCCCGGTCCTGGCGGGCTCCGCCGGCTATGCCATCGCCGAAGCGGCGGGCTGGAAATGGGGGCTGGAGCGCCGGGCAAAGGATGCACGGGGCTTTTATGGCGTGATCGCGGTGGCGGTATTGATCGGGCTCCTTCTCGAATTTACGCCGATCAGTCCCATGAAGGCTCTGTTCTGGAGCGCCGTGATCAACGGCGTGGTGGCGGTCCCCTTGATGGTGGTGGTCACTCTTCTTGCGTCACGCAAACGGACCATGGGGATCTATTCCGCGCGCGGCCCATTGGTCTGGCTTGGCTGGACCGCGACCGGCGTGATGGGAATTGGCGCGGTGATGATGCTGTTGCCCAGCGGCTGAAGGGGCGCGTTACAGGAAATCAGGCGGCGCCCACGGCCCGCGCGACATGCTTTGCGATCATATATTCTTCGTCGGTGGGTACGACCAAAACGTCCACGCGGCTGCCGGCGGCGGAAATCCTTTGATCGTTGCGCGCATTGGCGGCGTCGTCGATGGACAGGCCGAGCCAGCCCAGCCCTTCGCATGTCATTTTGCGGATTTCAGGGGAATGCTCGCCGATCCCGGCCGTGAATATCAGCGCATCCAGCCCGCCCAGCGATGCGGCGAGCGCGCCGATTTCCCGGATCAGCCGGAACACGAACAGCGCGACGGCATTTTTGGCGGCCGCCTCCTTGCTTTCGAGCAGGTTGCGCATGTCCGGCGACAGGCCGGAGAGGCCCAGAAGGCCGGACTTGTTATAGAGCAGGCTCTCGATCTGCGCCGCTCCCATGCCGTACCGGCGCATGAAATGCAGGATCACGCCCGGATCGAGGGTGCCGCAGCGTGTCCCCATCACCAGGCCGTCCAGCGCGCTGAACCCCATGCTGGTGTCGATGCTCTGCCCGTCCTTCATGGCGCACAGGCTGGCGCCATTTCCCAGATGGGCGGCGATCACGCGGCCGGCGGCGCGTTCGGGCGCGATTTGGCGAAGGCGTTCGGCGATGTATTCATAGGAAAGCCCGTGAAAGCCGTAGCGGCGCACGCCTTCCTCCTCGAAATGGAGCGGAAGGGCGAAGCGCGTGGCTGTAACAGGCATGGTGCGATGGAAGCTGGTGTCGAAACAGGCGATCTGGGGAAGGTTGGGATTGCATTCCATCAGGTATCGCATGGGCGCGATGTTGTGCGGCTCGTGGAGCGGCGCCAGCGCGACCAATGCATCGAGGTCCGCGAGAAGTTTGTCCGATACGATTTGCGGCGCCGTGAATTGAGATCCGCCATGGACGACCCTGTGGCCGACCGCGCCCAATGTGGTTTTGTACTGATCCTCGGCCCAACCGATCACTTCCCTCACCAGCTCCGGGAAAGGCATGACCTTGGGAAATGTGCGTTCCGAAGTTTGGCGGCCGGACGGATCCTTGGTGATCATGCGCGGCGCCGAGAAAGTCTCGTCGATGATGCCTTTTGGGCCCGCGACAGGCGTTGCCCCCGGCTCGAAGAGCGCGAATTTCAAGCTCGACGAGCCGGCATTGAGGGTAAGGATCGGCCCTTTCATGATTTGGCGCCCAATGCCTGGCGCGCATAGGCTAGAAGCACCGCCACGGCGCAGGATGCGAGGCGGGTCCGTTCGGAATCGGCGCGGCTTGTCAGGATGATCGGCACCTTGGCGCCCAGGACGATGCCGGCGGCATCGGCGCCTGCCAGAAAACTCAATTGCTTGGCCAGCATATTGCCGGCCTCCAGATCGGGAACGAGCAGGATATCGGCCTGGCCGGCGACGGGCGACACGATGCCTTTTTCGGACGCCGCCGAAACGCTGACCGCATTGTCGAAGGCAAGCGGTCCGTCGACCAGGCCGCCCTGGATCTGTCCGCGGCTGGCCATCTTGCTGAGCGCCGCGGCATCCACGGTCGAGGGGATTTTGACATTTATGGTTTCAACGGCCGACAGCACGGCAACGCGCGGCTCGGCAATGCCCATGACATGCGCCAGATCGATGGCGTTCTGGATGATGTCGCGTTTCTCTTCCAGCGTGGGGGCGATATTCACGGCCGCGTCGGTGACCAGAAGGGGGCGGGGGTAACCGGGAACGTCGAAAAGATACACATGGCTCAAGCGGCGGCCGGTGCGAAGGCCCGTCTCCGGGGCAAGCACGGCATGGAGCAATTCATCAGTGTGGAGGGAGCCTTTCATCAGAAGGCTGGCCTCGCCCCGCCTGACCAGGGCCACGGCGGCTTCGGCGGAAGCCTCGCTGTGGGGCGCATCCACCAGCCGGTAGCGCCCGATGTCGACGTCCGCCGCCTTCGCGGCGGCCCTGATGCGCCCCAGGGGGCCGACCAGGATGGGAATGATGAGGCCGGCTTCCGCCGCGTCCACCGCTGCCGCGATGGCGTTGGCGTCGCAAGGATGGGCGATCGCGGTCGGCAAGGGCGGTGTGCCCGCAGCGCGCGCAAGCAGGCCGCGGAAACGGTCATGCCGGTTCAGGCGGATATCCGGCAATTCGGACCGGTTGACGCTCACTTTTTCGCGCAGCGCGCGGACCCGCGCGGTGCCCCGGACGACAATCTCGTTCTTCTGGTTCACGCAGCGGCAATCCAGGATCACGTCCGCTTTTTCGGGATGCTTCTCCCGCACGATCACCGTGGCGGTGATCGTGTCCCCAAGCCCAACAGGCTTCAGGAACTCAAGCGTCTGGTCCAGATAAATCGTGCCGGGCCCCGGAAGCTTTGTCCCCAGCACCGCCGCAATCAGGCCGCCGCTGAGAAGGCCGTGGGCCGCCACCTGATGCAAAATATCGGCCTTGGCGAATGCCGGGTCCATGATGGCCGGATTGACATCGCCCGTGATCAGGGCGAACAGGTCCAGATCCTGTTGCTCGAAATGACGCGAAAGGCTGGCTTCTTCTCCCAGCGCGATTTCATCGAATGTGCGATTGACCAGGAGTTCTTCTGACATCCCCGGAAAGTCTCCCGATCGATATTACCTTAACCCGGCCACTGCCAATCGCGGATCATCGCCATGCCGGTGCCATGTGCCCGGATATGGGCGCCATGCTCGATCAGATCGTCGCGTAAAATCTGCCCCATATAAAGCGCATTTTTCACATGCGGGGCCCTGTCCATGCGTGCCGTCAGGCCGTCAAATCGCGGCAAGCACCGTGCCCGCCAGAGGATCACGCCAGGTCGTTCATCGATTCGATGCCGGGAAATTCCAATCCATAAGCGGCATCGACGTTGCTGGCGAATTCCGCGTCGAAACCGGCAACTCCGGATTTTCCGAACCGGGGCGCTTCGATCAATTTCAAATGGTCCACATTCGCGAAATGCCTTCCCGTGCGGTCGTCGAAATTTATGATGGCCCAGGGCAGGGGTACCTGGAATGTCCGGCCATCCCCGCATGGGAATGCCAGAACGCCGTAGCATCGTTCGCCCGCGGCGCTGACGATAGTCTGGCACAGCGTGCCCAGCTCTTTGTCGTGCAGGTCGTAAAGCGGAATCTCGTCCATGGGCTGGGCCATGTAGGGGAAGGTCATGGGTTGGTCTCCTCATAGGCGAGTGCATCGGGATGCGGGGCCGCCGTCATGGAAATATGTCCGCCTGCGGCCCTTAAGCGATGTGGCCGATCACGGCGCCAGGTTCGATCGGACTGTTTTTGTGGGAGGCAATCTTCAATGTTCCGCCCACCGGAGCTTTCAGCTCGATCAACTCGCCTTCGATCCGCAACTGGGCGACTGCCTGGTCGGCGTTGACATGTTCTCCGTCTGCGACGAGCCATTTTTCCAGCAAGCCTTCCGGATAGATCCGGGTGACCCAGAAATCCGGCGCGACAACAAGTTGTACCATCGGCATCTCCTGACTTTTACAAAGGGTTGCGGTTGTCCATGCGAATGACGAAGCCGATCGGATTACCTGGCGGCTTTCCCCATATGGTTGAGAATGCCGAGCCAGCGGCGGCCGTTTTCGGCGGAACCTCCGACGCCGCCGATATAGGTCGTGCGGACGGATTTAATTCCCGCGATGCGCAGAATGCCGTGCTCGAAGGCTTTGGTGCCATGCGCGCGGAAGAAAAGACGATAGATGAGCGAAGGCATGCCCATGGTGACCGCGATCCGGGCGGTTCGGCCGGCCAGCTTGCCTTTCGGAAAACGGCCATTGCCGGTTCCCAACAGGAATTCGCCGCATCCCAAGACTTCCATGAAAGCTTTGAGGAGTGCCGGCGGCCCTCCGAGCCAAAGCGGAAAGATGAATACCAGATGTTCCGCCCACAGGACGTCGCGCTGGGCAGCCACGATGTCGGGATCGGATGGCGGCCGGGTGAACGCCAGCGGATCCCGCAAGACCGGAAAAGACAGCGACGCGATATCCAGCCGCCGGATTTCGTGCCC
>JAFECO010000709.1 GCA_018242085.1 Pseudomonadota bacterium | reverse complement strand
TGGCATTGTGGATGGTCCAGCTCGCCAGCCAGAGGACTTTCTTCTCCAGCTCGGCCAGGGCGGGCAGGCGGACATCGGACATGGCGGTCTCCGGGAGATGCGGTTGGGCGCTGGTCAGGCTGGCGGAAGCCCACTATATGCCTGTACTGGGGGAGATGCAGAATATCGTCCGACGCAAAACGCCCATGCGCCTTCCCGGTTTGATCCTCGTCCTCCTGCCGCTCCTTCTGATGGCGCGGGCCGTCGCCGCGGACGCCCCGGCGGGCGCGCGCGAATTCGTCGAATGTGTCGGCTGTCCGCAGATGATCGCGATTCCGGCCGGCAAATTCCTGATGGGCAGTCCGGCCTCCGAGCCGGGACGCTTCGATTCCGAAGGTCCGCAGCATGTGGTCCAGGTGAAAGCCTTCGCGCTGGGCAAATACGACATTACCAGCCAGCAATTTTTGAGCTTTCTCGCCGCCACCCATTACCAGCCCGCGCCCTGCAACAAGACCCTGAATCTGGGCTGGCATCTGGGCGGGCGTGGGCTGGCCTATCCACCGTCGGAGAATGAACCGCCGGACTGGCCGGCAGTCTGCCTGGATCAGAGGGACGCCCTGGCCTTCGTCGCCTGGCTGAACGCGCAAGTGAAAGCGGAGCACCCTCAGCTTGCGGGCCGGGCCGGGCCGTACCGGCTGCCCAGCGAAGCGGAATGGGAATATGCCGCCCGCGCCGGCACCGCCACCGCGCGCTGGTGGGGTGAGGCGGTCGGCACTGACGAGGCCAATTGCAATGGTTGCGGCAGCAAATGGGACAATCGCGTGCTGGCGCCGGTCGATGCCTTTCGGCCCAATCCGTTCGGGCTCTATGGCCTGTTGGGGAATGCGTGGGAATGGACCGCCGATTGCTGGCACCCCAGCTATGTCGATGCCCCCAAGGACGGCAGCGCCTGGATGTCAGCCGACATGTCGCCCGGAAAAGGGGGCGGCGATTGCACCAAGCATGTGATCCGCGGCGGCTCCTGGAACAATGTGCCGATCTTCATTCGCTCGGCCTCGCGCAACGGCGCGGCCAATAGCGGCGGCGATTATGACTATTCCAGCCTGGCTGGATTTCGCGTCGCCAGAGACCTGCCTTGATTGTTGCCTCCATCTGTCTTCCTCCGCCAAAGGCTTCGCCTTGCGGGGGAAGAAAGCCTGGGCAAGACGCACTATCGCAACACCGATTTCGGGTCGAGCGTGATCGCGATGTCCATCACCGCGTCGTATTTTCCCGGCGGCAGCGAAATCGGCGACGCGAGCATCGCGGCATTGCGCGCCGACAGCGCCATGCTGCGGAATAGCTTGTCGTTCGCGAAGCGGTTCTGATCCACGATCTCGACATCCGAGATCACCCCGGCGCGAGTCATTTTGAGACGGATCGCCACCGGCATGCCGCCGGATGCGCCGCCTTCCAGTTGGGGCCACCAGCGCCTGAGGATTTGCGCCCGCACGAAATCGGCCAGGGAATAGCCGCCGCCGCCATTTCCGTTTCCAGCGCTCGCGCCATTGTCGGGCGCGGGCAGGGCGGCGTCCGGTGCGCGCAATTGTGCCAGCGCGGCGATGCGGGATTCCAGTTCGTCCGGCGGCGGGGTCTGGGCTTTGGGCCTTACGCCCTCTGTTTTGGGAGCAGAGGGAACGGGCGCCCGCAACGGCAGCTCGGTGCCGCCGGCCGGTCCGGGAATGGTTGTCGGCGGTGCCACCAGATCGACCAGCATTGCTTTAAGGGGCGGCTGACGCGCGACCGGATGGGCCATGCTCCACCACAGGGCCAGCAGCGCCAGCACCAGATGCAACAGGAGCGAGCCGGTGAGGCCGGCTCGATTTTCCTGCCAAAGCATGCGGGCAGTCTGGATCATGGTGCGGCCACTATAGCGGATCGCAGGCGGCTGGCGTTAGGGAAGGGGGATGCGTATTCTGCGAAGCGAAACGGGGAGATACATGAAAATTCATCTGCATCAGGGGGACCTGCCGGACGGCCTGGATCTGGGCAAGCTGGTGGCGATCGACACTGAAACCTTGGGGCTCAATCCTTTCCGGGATCGGCTCTGCCTGGCGCAATTGTCCGCCGGCGACGGGGTCTGCCATGCGGTGCAATTCGCCGCCGGCAAATATGCGGCGCCCAACCTGAAGCGTCTTTTGTCCGATCCGTCGGTCACCAAGCTGTTCCATTTCGCTCGCTTCGACGTCGCCATGTTCCGCCGTTATCTGGGCGTGATCTGCGCGCCGGTCTATTGCACCAAGATCGCCTCCAAGCTGGTGCGCACCTATACCGACCGGCACGGCCTGAAAGACCTGGTGCGCGAACTCTTGAACATCGAACTGTCGAAGGAACAGCAAAGTTCCGATTGGGGCGCGCCTCAGCTCACCGAGAAGCAGCTCGCTTACGCCGCCGCCGATGTCGCCCATCTGCATGCCTTGAAGGCTACGCTCGATGCCATGCTGGCCCGCGAAAACCGCACCCAGCTGGCGAAGGCCTGTTTCGATTTTCTCCCTGCGCGCGCCGAGCTGGATCTGGCCGGCTGGGAAGAGATAGATATTTTCGCCCATTAGCGCTGGTCTTTTGCGTCCTGGGGGCGTCGCGCGTGCTCACGGGCTTACGCCCGCTCCGCGCGTCGCTCCTGCCCAGGCCGCAAAATCCGGCGCGCCGCCCCTGAGACATTACGGTATCCGCGACTTGAACCGGGGGGAGCGATGGGCCAAATTCGGTATGGAATTTGCCTGTGGGCTGCGCCGTCTGAGACGGAACGGGGGTTCCGTATTTTTCTTTGTAAAATCAAAGGGATAAATGGCCCCGATCAAAACCAAGCTGAAGGCTGTCTCCGCTGATTCGGGTCAGGCCTCCGACCTCGCCGCAGCCGGGCGGGTCCTGACCTATGCCGCCGATGCTCTGAGAACCCTTGGCGAAGCCCTGGACGGCGAATTCACCCGTGCGGTGGCCACCATCCTGGCCGCGCGCGGCCGCGTCATCGTCAGCGGCATGGGCAAATCCGGCCATATCGCCCGCAAGATCGCGGCGACCTTGTCTTCGACCGGCACGCCGGCCCATTTCGTTCATCCGGCCGAGGCCAGCCATGGCGACCTGGGGGCGATCACCCGCCAGGACGTCCTGTTGATGCTGTCCTGGGGCGGAGAGACGGCGGAACTTTCCGATCTCATCACCTATGCCAAGCGGTTCGGCATTCCCCTGATCGGCATCGCCAGCAATCCGGAATCCACCCTGATGCAGGCCGCAGACGTGAAGCTTCTGTTGCCGCGCGCGCCCGAAGCCTGTCCGATGGGCCTGGCGCCCACCACCTCCACCACCATGATGCTGGGGTTGGGGGATGCCCTGGCCGTCGCGTTGATGGAGCGCAAGGGCTTCAATGCCGACCAGTATCGCGACTTCCATCCGGGCGGCTCTTTGGGCCGGGCCCTGATCCGGGTTTCCGACCTGATGCATGTGGGCGAGGAACTGCCCTTGGCGCGCGACGATGCCAGCATGCGCGACGTGTTGCTGGTGATGGCGGAGCGGCGCTTCGGATGCGTCGGGATCATCGACGATGAGGGCAATCTTTCCGGCATCATCACCGACGGCGATCTTTCGCGTCACATCGATGGCGACAATTTCCTGGACCGCAAGGCCCGCGCGGTGATGACCCGCAACCCCAAGATCGCCCGGCCCGGTCAACTGGCCGCCGAAGCCCTGGCCTTCATGAACGAGAAGAAGATCACGCGGCTTTTTGTTCTCAACGATGGCGAGAAAAAGCCGGCCGGCATCCTGCACATTCACGATTGCCTCAGGGCGGGCCTGGAATGACCCCCCGCGCCGGCGACACGGCGCCTCGCCATGACTGGTCGGCGCGCGCCCGTTCCACCGCGATGGAGGCGCTGCGCTATACCCAGTTCGTGGGCGTGATGAAGCGCGCCTTGCCGGCCGCGGCCTTCGCGGTGATCGCAGCCGTGCTGGCTTTCTTTTTCGTCGCCCGCCAGCCGTCGAAATTCTCGATGACCTATGAGAAGCTGGGCTCGATCGAAAACGACCTGGCCATGATCAAGCCTCGGCTGACCGGCACCGACGCAAACGGCAATCCGTTCGTCATCACGGCCGACGCCGCCATTCAGGACGCCAAGAATCCCAAACGCGCGCGCCTGAGGAAGGTGGAGGCCGACCTCACCACGGACAAGAATGGCTGGGTCAACGCCAATGCCGCCGATGGCGTGGTCGACATGAAGGCGGGAAGCCTGGAATTGAGCGGCGGGATCGATGTCTTTTCGGATTCCGGCTATACGCTGCACAGCCAGGCGGCGTCGCTCGATCTCAACAAATGGACCGTGCATGGGCACAGCGAAGTCACTGGGCAGGGGCCGATGGGCACCATGCGCGCGGACCGGTTTCACTATGAGCGCGACAGTCATCAGCTTACCCTGGATGGGCACGTGAAAATGACGCTGATCGGGAAAAGGAAATGACGCGGGCGATATTGGTTCTGTTTCTTTTGGCATCGGCGCCGGCGGTGGCACAGACGTCTTCCGTGATGACGCCGCCCCCGACCGGCAAGCACGACGCCAATGCGCCGATCAATGTCTCGGCGGACAAGTTTCAAGCCGACAGCAACGCCAAGACCGGAACCTGGACGGGCAATGTGCTGGTGGTGCAAGGCGACATGCGCATGCGGGCCAATTCGGTGCGCCTCAATGTGGTGGGCAAGGACAACAAGCCGGACAAGATTCTCGCCAGCGGAAATGTGGTGGTGGATTCGCCCAACAGCGGCACCGTCACCGGCGACAGCGGTGTTTATGACGTGGTCGCGCGCACCGTCACCATGACGGGCAAGGTGGTGCTGACGCGGCAGAAGGATGTCATGCGCGGCAACCAGCTCACCGTGAATCTGGAGACGGGCGTGGCGACTTTGGGCGGCAGCGCCAAGGTGCCGGGCACGAACACGGGGGGACGGGTGCAAGGCATCTTCACGCCGCCATCGTCTTCCACCCCCTCGACTCCCAACCAAAATTAGGGGTTCCTTAAGCACAAACAGGCATGATTTTTGTATGAGCTTGGAAGAAAGCCCGAATTCCGCCGAAAACGCCGTCGAAACGGCGGCGGAACGCCCGCGCCTGGTGGAAGGCGGCAAGGGCCTGGTGGTCAACCGGGTCGGCAAGAGCTTCAACAAGCGTCCCGTGGTGCGCTCCGTGAGCCTGTCGGTGCGGCGCGGCGACGTGGTGGGCCTTTTGGGGCCCAACGGCGCTGGCAAGACCACCTGCTTTTACATGATCTCTGGGCTGATTCCGGCGGACACCGGCTCCATCGAAGTGGATGGGCATGACGTCACCGGCCTGCCCATGTATCGGCGGGCCCGGATGGGCATCGGCTATCTGCCCCAGGAAGCTTCGATCTTCCGGGGCCTCACCGCCGAACAGAATATCCGCGCCACCGCCGAACTGATCGAACCGGATCCCGCCCGCCTGGAAGCGGCGGTCGAGGCGCTGCTGGCGGAATTCGGCATCACCCATATCCGCAACACGCCGGCCATCGCGCTGTCCGGCGGCGAGCGCCGCCGGGTGGAGATCGCTCGCGCCCTGGCGACCCACCCGTCCTACATCCTGCTGGATGAACCTTTGGCCGGCATCGATCCCATCGCGGTGGGTGAAATCCGCGACCTGGTCCGGCATCTGAAGGATCGCGGCATCGGCGTTCTCATCACCGATCACAATGTCCGCGATGCGCTGGACGTGATCGACCGCGCATACATTCTGCATGACGGGCGCGTGCTGAAGGAAGGCACGCCCGCCGACATCGTGAGCGACCGCGATGTCCGTCGCGTCTATCTGGGCGAGAAATTCTCGTTATAGGCGCAAATCATGGCTCTGGGGCAACGACTCGAAATCCGGCAGGGCCAGTCCCTGGTGATGACGCCGCAACTGCAGCAGGCCATCAAGCTGCTGCAATTGTCCAACATCGAGCTTGCCGAATATTGCGAAGCCGAGCTCGAGAAAAATCCACTTCTGGAGCGGGATGAATCCCAGCCGCGCGACGACGAGCGCGAAACCGTGGAAAAGCAGAGCGCCTCGGAGCGTGCCGATGAATCCCTGGCGCGCGAGGATTTTTCCAAAGTCGCGGATCTGGACCCGTCGGC
>JAFECO010000708.1 GCA_018242085.1 Pseudomonadota bacterium | reverse complement strand
GACAGATGGGGGCAATCATATAGGCAATCGAATGGTCGCCTTTAACCCACCCATCGCGCTGGTATCGAGCGTGATGTCACCGCCATGGGCGCGGGCGATGTCGCGGGCGATGGCCAGGCCCAGGCCCGAACCGCCCTTTTGCAGATTGCGGCCCTGGTCCAGGCGATGGAACGGCCGGAAGGCTTCCTCGCGCCGGTCGCCGGGAATGCCCGGACCGTCATCTTCGACCAGAATCAGATTGTGCCGCTCGCCCGGCGCAAGAGTCACGGCGACGTGGCGGCCGGCCTTGAAGGCATTGTCGACCAGATTGGTGAGACAGCGGCGCAGCGCGGCCTTCTTCACGCTCATCGTCACATGCTCCGGCGCGGCGATGGTGAGCCGCTCATCGGCGACGGCGCGGGCCTTGGCGGCTGCCGTTGCGGTATCGCGCACCAATTCGCCCAGATCGGCCTCTTCCGCCTCTTCCCCGCCTTCGCCCCGCGCAAAGGCAAGATAATCGTCCAGCATATGCTCCATCTCGGCGATGTCGGCCTTGAAGGCGCGGGTGTCGGCATCGTCCGGCATCATCGCCAGCGCCAGCTTCATGCGGGTGAGGGGTGTCTTCAGATCGTGGCTGACGCCCGCCAGCATCTCCGTGCGCTGGGTGACATGACGCTCGATCCGCTCGCGCATGGTGATGAAGGCCTGGGCGGCGCGGCGCACTTCGGTGGCGCCATACGGTTTGAAATCCGGCACGGGCCGGCCTTTGCCGAACATTTCGGCGGCGCGCGCCAGCCGCTCGATGGGCCGCACCTGATTGCGCAGGAACAGGATCGCCACGGCCAGCAGGATCAACGCCGACCCCACCATCCAGAGAATGAAGATGTCGGGCTGGGAAACGGTGATGCGGTCGCGCGACACCAGAATGTCCAGCACGCCGTCCTTCACATTGACCTTGATGTCGAAATCATTGCCCACGCGGCTGGTCTGGAACAGGCGCTTGGGCCCCATGCTGCTGGCCAGGATATCGTCCAGCGCCCGGTCGATGGTGCTGGTGGCGGGCCGGGAGGGCGGCGCCAGCATGTCGCCGTCATGGAAGGTGATGCGGTAACGCAGTTCGCGCGCCGACAAAGCCCGCAAGCCGTCGCGCTCCAGGGTGGGCGTGGAATCCTCCAGCGCCGCCAGAAGCGCCACATCGGCGGCGACATCGCGCGCCATCCGGCGCGTGGTGGTGTCCAGGTCGCGCTCGAAGAACACATAGGTGACGATGCCCTGCAGAAGCACCATCGGTGCCACGATGATGATCAGCGAACGGCCGAACAATCCGCGCGGCAGGAAGCGCTTGATGAAGCGGCCAGGCCTGAAGCGGGTTTCGGCGGCGGGATCAGCCATTGCGGTCGGGCACGAGGACGTAACCCACTCCTCTGACTGTCTGCAGATAAAGCGGCAGCTTGGGGTCTTCCTCGATCTTGCGGCGCAAGCGCGTCACCTGCACATCGATCGAACGCTCCAGCGCCACGCCCAGCCGGGCGCACAGATCGCTGCGCGAGAAGGAATGGCCGGCATTGGCGGCGAACAATTGCAGCAGCGCCGCTTCCGAGCTGGTGAGCTTCACCGGCTTGCCGCCGCGAGTAAGCCGCGAGGCGGCGGGATCGTAAACCGCATCGCCCATCCGCACCGGCTTGCTGGCGCTTTCCTGCACCGGCGTGGCGCGGCGCAGAAGCGCATTGATGCGCAACAGAAGCTCGCGCGGCTCGAACGGCTTGGGCAGGTAATCGTCGGCGCCCAGCTCAAGCCCCGCGATGCGGTCGGCGGCATCGCCCCGCGCCGTCAGCATCAGGATCGGAACTTGCGACTGGCCCCGGATCGCCTTGGCCAGTTCCAGGCCGGATTCGCCCGGCATCATCACATCCAGGATCAGGCAATCGAAGGCGATGCTTTTCATCAGCGATCTGGCGTCGCCGGCATGGGCGGCGGCGCTGACGCGAAATCCGTTCCCGGACAGATAGCGGGTGAGCAGGGCGCGCAGCCGCTCATCGTCATCCACCACCAGCAGATGCGGGTCGGAAAGCGAGGGTTTGACTGGGATCATGGCTGCTATTCCCGATCGCCCTTTATCTGCGCGCTTTGGGCACTTGCGGTTTTCGCGTC
The DNA here is from genome assembly GCA_018242085.1 of Pseudomonadota bacterium. Taxonomy (GTDB): domain Bacteria; phylum Pseudomonadota; class Alphaproteobacteria; order Micropepsales; family Micropepsaceae; genus Rhizomicrobium. The sequence continues at coordinate 3,330 of JAFECO010000708.1, read as the reverse complement.
CGCCATGCTGACATAAGTAAAACCTGGGCAGAAACGGGGCAAGCCTGATATGCCCGGCGGACCCGGAAACCGGCTTTTGGCCGGCAGTTGAGGACATGAGAGATGGCAGACCTGATCCCCTTCGACCAGCGCGAAGGCAGCCTTTGGTACGACGGCAAGCTGATCCCCTGGAAGGACGCCAAGACCCATGTCCTCACGCACGGGCTGCATTACGGCTCCTCCGTGTTCGAAGGCGAGCGCATCTATAACGGCACCATCTACAAGCTGAAGGAGCATACCGCGCGGCTGTTCTTCTCCGCCGAAGAGCTGGGCATGACAATTCCCTTCACCCAGGACGAGATCAGCGCCGCCTGCATCGCCGCCGCCGAGGCGCAAGGCATCAAGGACGGCTATATCCGCCCCGTCGCGTTCCGCGGCAGCGAGATGATGGCGGTCTCCGCCCAGAACACCAAGATCCATGTCGCCATCGCCTGCTGGCCCTGGCCGTCCTATTTCAGCCCGGAAGAAAAGCTCAAGGGCATCCGGCTGGACATCGCGCGCTGGCGCCGCCCCGCCGCCGACACCGAGCCGGTGCATGCCAAGGCGGCCGGCCTCTATATGATCTGCACCATCTCCAAGCATGAGGCGGAAGCCAAAGGCTATGCCGACGCGATGATGCTGGATTATCGCGGCCTGGTGGCGGAAGCGACCGGCGCGAACATCTTCTTCGTCAAGGACGGCACCTTGCACACGCCGATCCCGGACTGTTTCCTCAACGGCATCACCCGTCAGTCGGTGATCGCCATCGCCAAGGAACACCAGATCCCGGTGGTGGAGCGTCACATCAAGCCGGAAGAGATGAGCGAATTCAGCGAATGTTTCCTCACCGGCTCGGCGGCGGAAGTCACTCCGGTGTCGGAGATCGGGCCCTATCGTTTCAAGCCCGGCAAGCTGACGGAAATGCTGATGAACGCGTATGCGGACGAAGTCCGTGGCGTGAAAGTGCCTGCGTAGCAGGCATCCCCGGCGAGCACGGCCGTTAGGCTGTGCGAGGGAAGGGGATCTCGTGACGGATACGCGCTCGCCTCATGCTTCGACAGTCGCTAGCGTCAGCGTAGTGCGACCAGCATGAGGATGAGCGCATCTCCTCACCCTGAGCCTGTCGAAGCATGAGGGCCAAGCTCAGCTTCCCCACCTTTTCGCGGCATCGTCATCGCTATTGCGATGCTCGACCCAATGATGCTGCTCGCCGCGCGCCTCCTCTTTCCAGAAGGGGGCTTGGGTCTTGAGATAGTCCATCAGGAATTCGCAGGCCTGGAACGCGGCATGGCGATGCTGCGAGGCCACCGCCACCAGCACGATGCGGTCGCCGGGTTTCAGGCTTCCCACCCGGTGGACCACGGTGACGCCGGTCAGGGGCCAGCGCGTCCCCGCTTCCGCCACCAGGCGGGCGATCTCCGCCTCGGTCATATGCGGATAATGTTCCAGGGTGAGGGTGGAAAGATTGCCCTCTTTGCGGACATGGCCGGTGAAGCTGGAAACCGCGCCGGCTTCGCCGTTTGCCGTCAGGTCCGCCACTTCCCGGTTGAGGTCGAAATCCTCGCGCTGGATGCGGATGCGGGTCTGCATGGTCAGCCTCCCGTCACGGGCGGAAAGAACGCCACCTCGTCCTGGGGTCCGAGTTTGACGTCCAGCCCGGCATGGCGCTGATTGACCGCCACCCGGATGCGGGAAAGGTCGGCGAAGGCATCGGCATAATTGGGACCAAGATTTTTCAGATGCGCGATCAACGACGCGACATCTTCCACCGGCGGCGTCAGCTGCTCTTCACTTTTGCCGATCTTCTGGCGCACCCAGGCGAAATAAAGAAGGTTCACGCCTGATCCCTGACTGGTGCATGGCCGGGCCGGATATGGGTGAGGCCGTTCTTGAAATAGATCACGCCGGTATAGACGGTGAGCGCGGCGGCGATCCACAAAAGGCCATAGGCGATGGCGGCATAAGTGAGCGCCGGAATGCCGGGCACGAATTTATCGGCCAAGGGCGTGAGGATCATCGCCCCGATGCCCACCATCTGCACGGCGGTCTTGAGCTTGGCGATGGCGGTGACCGGCACGCTGACCCGTGTGCCGGCCAAGAACTCGCGCAGGCCCGACACCAGGATTTCGCGGCTGAGGATGATCAAGGCCGGGACCAGCCTGAGCAGCGAGGGCAGGCCCGTGGTGAGGTTGAATTGGCGGATATCGCCTTCCGCCACCAGCATCATCAGCGCCACCGCCACCAGCACCTTGTCGGCGATGGGGTCCAGCATGCGGCCGAATTCCGACCCGGCATTCAGCTTGCGGGCGGCGAAGCCGTCCAGCCAGTCGCTGACCCCGGCGATCACGAAGACCACAAAAGCGACCAGGCGGGAAATCTCCCCCGGCATCACAAAGGCCACGGCGAAGACCGGCACCAGCACGATCCGCAGCAGGGTAAGGGCATTGGGCAGGCCAATCATGGCCGGGAGTGTAGGGGGGCAGCCCCGCGAGGTCACGTATTTTGGTCACACGGCCCGGACGCGGGCGTGCCCAAATTGTTGATGGGCGCCTCCGGCGCCGCTCGGAAAACGGCTCGCCCGCTTCGCGGCCTCGCGCTTTTCCCGGCCGACGCTCAGGTCGGATGGAAAAAGTCGTAGATTTTCCGGGCCAAGGTCCCGCTGACCCCGCCCACGGCTTCCAAATCGGTCAGGCTGGCCGCCGCCACCGCCCGGGCGGAACCAAAATGCTGCAACAGGGCCCGCTTGCGGGACGCTCCCACGCCCCCGATCTCGTCCAGCGGGTTGGCCCCGATGGCGGCGCTGCGCTTCTTGCGGTGGGTGCCGATGGCGAAGCGGTGCGCCTCGTCGCGCAGCCGCTGCAGGTAATAGAGAACGGGGCTCTTGAGTTCGAGGCGGAACGGTTCCTTGCCCGGAATGTAGAAATGCTCGCGTCCCGCATCGCGGTCCGGGCCCTTGGAAATGCCCACCAGCGCCACATCCTCCACCCCCAGATCCTCGAACACCTGGGTTGCGATGGAAAGCTGGCCGGGGCCGCCATCGATCAGCACCAGATCGGGGCGCTTCCATTTGGAATCCGCCACCTCGTCGGATTCGTCCTTGATCAGGCGGGCGAAGCGGCGGGTGAGAACTTCCCGCATCATGGCGTAATCGTCGCCGGGCGCCAGATCGGCGGTCTTGATGTTGAATTTGCGGTACTGGCTTTTCTCGAAGCCGTCCGGTCCCGCCACGATGAAGGCGCCGATGGCATGCGCCCCCTGGATATGGGAATTGTCATAGACTTCGATCCGCCGGGGCGGCGCATCCAGGCCCAG
>JAFECO010000707.1 GCA_018242085.1 Pseudomonadota bacterium | reverse complement strand
CAGTCGCCGCTCTGGCTGGCGGCGTTGGGGTTGCTGTCGATTTCGGGTTTTGTGGTCGGCGGCCTCGCCATCCTGGCCAATTTCGCGCTCTGGGCGGCCTATGCCTTCTTCGTGATCCTGCCTGACATGTGGTCGAGCGCTCCGGCGCGGCGTTTCGCCGACAATGTGGTGAATGTGGCCGATCCCGGACGCGCCTTCCGCGAAAAGCAGCGCCAGGTCGCCACCGTGGGCTCGGCCGACGCCAAGCGCGCCCTGGCCGAAGAATGCATCAAGATGGGCCGCTTTGGCGACGCGGTGGAATTGTATGAGAGCGCGATGGCGGGGCCGCTGGGCGGCCACGACACCACGCTGCTCAAAGGACTGGCGCGCGCGAAAATGCTGTCGGGCGACGGGGCGGCGGCGGAAGCCCTGTTCAAGCAATTAAAGCAGGTCGATCCCAATGCCTCGGATGCCGATGCCGAGCTGGATTACGCCCGCGCGCTGGCCTTGCAGGGCAGGAATGACGAAGCGGTGCGGCAATATGAAATTGTGGTGCCGCGCTATCCCGGCGAAGAAGCGCGCTGCCGCTTTGCGCTTCTGCTGCGCCAGCTCGGCCAGGACCAGCGGGCGCTGCAATTGTTCCGGGAAATCCTGGATTCGGTGAAAGGCGCGCCGGGCTATTATCGCCGCCGGCAAACCGAATGGGTGCGCATCGCGCGCCAGAATTTGAAATAGGAATCCGAAAGGCGCCCGGTCAGTCCTTGCCGCAGGCGCGGGCGATCAGCCGCGCCAGGGCGGCGGTCTGCTTGTGCCATTGGCGCACGGGAACCGCTGGATAACCTGCCACGGTCTCGCCCGCCGCCACATCGCGCATCACGCCGCTTTTGCCCGCGATCCTGGCGCCGCTGCCGATGGTCAGATGGTCGGAGATCGATACCGCGCCCCCCACCATCACATAATCGCCCAAGGTGGTGGAACCGGCGATACCGGCCTGGCCCGCGATGATGCAGCCTTTGCCCAGTTTCACATTGTGCCCGATCTGAACCAGGTTATCGATTGCGGTCATGGCGCCGATCACGGTATCGCCCAAGGAGCCGCGGTCGATGGCGGAGTTGCCTCCGATCTCGACTCCATCCTCGATGATCACGCGGCCCACTTGAAAGACACGCATGGGGCCTTTGGGGCCGGGCACGAAGCCGAACCCTTCGCCGCCGATGGAGACATTTTCCGCAACGCGGACATGGGCGCCGATCAGCGCGTGGCTGATGCTGCTGTTGGCGCCGATCATGGTGTCGTCGCCGATGATCACGCCGTCGGCGATCACGGCGTTGGGGGCAATGTGGCAGCGCGATCCCACCTGCACATTCTCGCCCACCACCGCGCCCGCGCCGATTTCCGTGCCCACGCCGATCGCGGCGCTGGCGGCGACGAAGGCGCGCGAATGGATGACGGCTTTCGGCTGATAGCAGGGATAGAAGAGTTTGCCGATCCGCGCGAAGGTCAGCCTGGGATCGTCGGCCAGAAGCAGGGCGCTGCCATTGTGCGGATAGGCGCTGAGCTTGCGGCTGGTGACGACCACGCTGGCGTGGCAGTCGGCAAAGGCCTGGGCGTGCCGGGCATCGCAGAAAACGGCCAATTGGCCGGATTTGGCGTCCGTCAGCTCCGCGACGTCGTGAATCATTTCGCCCGCGCGCTCGGGCTGGGCCAGTTCGGCACCCACAACGCCAGCAATATGGCCCAATGAGAACGGGCCATTCGCGCGAAAGAATCGGCTATCCGACATGCGTGCCCCGGCGCCCCCTTTACGACGCTAACACAGTTTTTCCGGTGGCCAACAGAATTGTCGCCGATTAACCAGCTTTGACGGCCGGCAGGTTCGGCGGCATCAGCCTTCCGCCATCGCCCCTTCATATTCTTCCTGCGCCGCCAGCCACTGGCTTTCGGCGGCGGCCAGCTTGCGCGCGGCTTCGGCGCGCTTCTTGGAAACGGCGCTGCCTTTGGCGGGATCCTGAGCGAAGAGCAAGGGATCGGACAGAGCACGGTCCAGCTTGGACAGTTCCGCCTGCAAGGCCGCGACCTGCGATTCCGCCGAATCGATTCGGTCCTTGAGCGGCTTCAGTTCCCGGCGCCGCTCGGCATTGCCGCGCCGCGCCGATTCCTTGGTCGGCTTGGCTTCCGGCTCGGCCCGGCGGGTGGGCTTGTTGTCGCCCGACAAAAGAAATTGCCGGTAATCGTCGAGGTCGCCTTCAAACGGCGCGACCTTGCCGTCCGCCACCAGCAGCAGGCGGTCGGCGGTGGCTTCGATCAGGCGGCGGTCATGGCTGACCAGGACCACCGCGCCGTCGAAATCGTTCAGCGCATTCAAAAGCTCGGTGCGCGCATCGATGTCCAGATGATTGGTGGGTTCGTCCAGGATCAGAAGGTTGGGCTTGTCCAATGTGGCAAGCGCCAGCATCAGCCGCGCACGCTCGCCGCCTGAAAGTTGCCCGACTTTGGTGAGCGCCTTGTCGGCGGAAAAGCCGAAGCCGCCCAATTGCCCGCGCACCTGTTCGATCGTCAGCTTCGGGCGAAGCCGCGACAGCGTTTCCACAGGCGTGATGGAGGTATCGAGCTCTTCCTGCTGATGCTGGGCGAAATAGCCCACCACCAGCTTGCGGGCGCGCACGAATTCGCCGCCCATCGCCTCCAGCTTTCCCGCCAGCAGCTTCGCCAAGGTGGATTTGCCGTTGCCGTTCTTGCCCAAAAGCGCGATCCGGTCTTCCGGATCGAACCGGAAGGAAAGGCCCGTGAGTATGGGCTTTCCCGGCTCATAGCCGACCGAGGCGCGGTCCATGGTGATCAAGGGCGGACTGGCTTCGGTGGCGGCGGGAATGCGGATCGGCGCCACATGCTCGTCCACCGGCACATCCGCCACCGTCATCTTGGCCAGCATCTTCATGCGGCTTTGCGCCTGGCGCGCCTTGGAGGCCTTGGCCTTGAAGCGGTCGACGAAAGCCTGCATGTGCGCGCGGGCCGCTTCCTGCTTCTTGGCGAAAGCGACATCCAGCGCGCGCTTGGCGGCGCGGGTCTGGACGAAGGTGTCGTAATTGCCGGTATAGAGCGTGAGTTTGCCGCGCTCCAGATGCAGAATGAATTCGGCGGCGGTGTTCAGAAGATCGCGGTCATGGCTGACGATGACCACCGTGCCGCGATACTTCTGGAGAAAATTCTCCAGCCACAGCACGCCTTCCAGATCCAGATAGTTGGTGGGTTCGTCCAGCAGCAGAAGATCGGGGGCCGAGAACAGGATCGCGGCCAGCGCCACGCGCATGCGCCAGCCGCCGGAAAATTCGCGGCAGGGGCGCATCTGATCCCCGGCGGAAAATCCCAGGCCCGCCAGAATCTCGGCGGCGCGGGCGGGCGCGGTATAGGCGTCGATGGTGTCCAAGCGGGAATAAATGTCGCCCAGCTTGTGACCATCGGTCTCATGCTCGGCCTCGGCCAAGAGGCGGGTGCGCTCGGCATCGGCCTCCAGCACCGTGTCGATCAGGCTGACATCGGTGCCGGGCGCTTCCTGCGCCACCGCGCCCACGCGCCAGGCATTGGGCCAGCTCACTTGGCCGTCATCGGGGTGAAGTTGCCCCAGGATCACCTTGAACAGGGTGGATTTTCCCGCACCGTTGCGGCCGACCAGGCCGATCCGCCGGCCCGCGGGAAGATTGGCGGTGGCGCCGGACAGGATTTCCCGCCCCGCGATCCGCACCACGATGTTGTCGATTGCCAGCATTTGGGGGCCTTATAACTTGTCACGGCCGGCCAGCAAGGGGCGCAGGTGCATGCCGCGGCTTGCTCTTTGCTTGCCCGCGCCGCTATAAGGCCCGCGATTTTCCACTCTTTGGAGCTTTCATGGCCGTCGAGCGCACCCTTTCCATCATCAAGCCGGACGCCACGCGCCGGAACCTCACGGGCAAGATCATCGCCAAATTCGAGGAAGCGGGCCTGCGCGTCGTCGCCAGCCGCCGCATCCGCCTTTCTACCGCCCAGGCGGAAGCTTTTTATGGCGTGCATCGCGAGCGGCCTTTCTTCCGCAGCCTGGTGGATTTCATGACCTCCGGTCCCGTGGTGGTGCAGGTGCTGGAAGGCGAGAATGCCATCGCCCGCAACCGTGAAGTGATGGGTGCGACCAATCCGGCCAACGCCATGCCGGGAACCATCCGCAAGGAATTCGCCGAAAGCAGCGAAGCCAATTCGGTGCATGGATCGGACGCCGCGGAAACCGCCGCCAACGAGATCCGCTTCTTCTTCAGCGATCTCGACATCCATAGCTGAACGCAAGTTCGCGAATAAAGTCCGCGAATAGGATATAAGGCTCCCGTCCGATCCGGACGGGAGCCTTTTTCGTGCGCGGAAAAACCATCGTCATCACGGGCGCAACTTCCGGCATCGGAGAGGTTGCCGCCATCCGCCTGGCGGAACAGGGTGCTCGCATCGTCTTCACCGCGCGCGACAAGGACCGTGCCGCCGCCACGATGGAAAAACTGCGCCGGGCCAATGGCGCAGTGGAACATGCGGTTCACATGGCGGATCTGTCCCTCCTGGCGGAAATGAAGCGGGTGGCGGGCGAAATTGCCGAAGAACCGCAGATCGATGTCCTGATCAACAATGCGGGCGCGGTGTTCGGCACGCGCCAGGAAACCCGCGACGGGCTGGAGCAAACATTTGCGCTCAATCACATGTCCTATTTCGTGATCACCAATCTTCTCCTGCCCAAGCTGAAGCCCGGCGCCCGCATCGTCTCGACCGCGTCGGGCGCACACCGGCGGGCAATGTTGGATTTCGACGATCTGCAGAGCCGCCGGACCTATTCGGGCTTCGCGGTCTATGCGAAGTCCAAGCTCTGCAACATCCTGTTCACGCGGGAACTGGCGCGGCGCATCGCGGGGAGCGGCGTCACCGCCAACTGCCTGCATCCGGGGTTCGTCGCCACCCGCTTCGGTGATCAATCGGGCGGATTGCTGGCCATCGGCGTGTGGGCGGCAAAGCGCCTGACCGCGATCTCGGAAGAGGACGGCGCCAAGACCCTGGTCTATCTCGCCGCGTCGCAGAATGTGGCGCAGGTGAATGGCGCATACTTTTATGAATGCAAGATCGATATGCCATCACCTGCGGCGCGCGACGATCGCGCCGCGAAGCGATTATGGGATATATCGGCGGAAATTTCAGGAGTGGGACAATGACGGTGGCGCGCAAAAAGGATCTGGTCCGCGAATATAAAGAGCGCAAAACCCGGCCTGGCGTCTTTGCCGTCCGCTGTCTGGCGGATGATGCGGCGTGGACCGGCACTTCTCGGGATCTCGACAGCCAGCAGAACGGTATCTGGTTTCAGCTGCGCATGGGCAATCACATGAACAAGGCCTTGCAGCAGGCCTGGGCCCGGCACGGCGCCGATGCGTTCCGCTTCGAAATCCTGGAAGTGGTGGAGGACGACAATCCCGAAATGATCGGATTGCTGCTGAAGGAGCGCGAAGCACATTGGCGGGCGCAAGAAGGCGC
>JAFECO010000706.1 GCA_018242085.1 Pseudomonadota bacterium | reverse complement strand
CGATCGCGGGCGTGCGGCGCACCACGCTTTTCTCGTCCAGGGCGATGGCGCTGATCCGGTCGTCCATTCAGCCTTCCCGATTGAGCCGGGCCGCGATGGAGCGGGCATGGGCATCGAGGCCTTCGGCCTGCGCCAACGCGATGGCGGGCGGACCCAGCGCCGCCATCGCGCCGGCATCCAGTGACAGTAAAGTGGTGCGCTTCATGAAGTCCAGGACAGAAAGACCGGAGGAGAAACGCGCGGAACGCGAGGTCGGCAGCACATGGTTGGGGCCGGCGATATAATCGCCCATCGCTTCGGGCGTGTGGCGCCCCAGGAAAATGGCGCCCGCATGGCGCACTTTGGCCAGCAACAGGGAAGGATCGGCGGTGGCGATCTCCAGATGTTCCGGTGCGAAACGGTCGGCCAGCGCGGGCGCGTCGGCGAGCTTCGCCACCACGATGATGCCGCCATAGTCATGCCAGCTGCGCGAAGCGATCTCCCGGCGCGGCAATATCGCCAGCGCGCGTTCCGCCGCTTCGGCCACCTTGCCGGCAAAGCCCGCATCATCGGTGATCAGAATGCTTTGCGAGGAGGCGTCATGTTCCGCCTGGCTGAGCAGATCGGCCGCGATCCAGTCGGGATCGTTGGCGGCGTCGGCGATCACCAGGATCTCCGAAGGTCCCGCGATGGAATCGATCCCCACCTGCCCGAAGACTTCGCGCTTGGCCGCCGCGACCCAGGCATTGCCCGGACCCACGATCTTGTCCACCGCGGCGATGCTTTGCGTACCATAGGCCAGCGCGGCGACAGCCTGGGCGCCGCCGATGCGGAAAATATCGCTGACCCCGGCCCGTCTGGCGGCTGCCAGCACCAGCGGATTGAGATTGCCGCCGCTGGCGGGCGTCACCATCACGATCCGCCCGACCCCCGCCACTTTGGCCGGGATCGCATTCATCAAGACCGAGGAGGGATAGCTGGCGGTGCCGCCGGGAACGTAAAGCCCGGCGCTGTCCACCGCCGTCCAGCGCCAGCCCAACGTAGCGCCGGTGTCGTCCCGGAAACTGTCATCCTGGGGCAGCTGGCGGCGATGATAGGCTTCGATCCGGCCTGCCGCGATTTCGATGGCGTCCGTCTGGTCTTTGGTGACTTTGGCCAATGCCGCGTCGATCTCGGCGGCGGAGATTTTCAATGTCTCCGCCGTCACATTGGCGCGGTCGAATTTGTTGGTCAGCTCCACCAGCGCCGCATCGCCGCGCCGGCGCACATCGGCGATCAGGCCGCGGACCGCTTGCGCCACGTCTTCCTCGATCTCGCGCTTGGCGAACAGCAGCGCCTCGAAATCGGCGGCGAAACTGGGATCGGCTGCATTCAAACGGCGGACCATTACCTTCTGTCCTCATGATCGGGTTTGCCGCGCGCCGCCCAGGGCCCGGTCTGGTCGGCCAATTCGGCATCGATGCATTCAACGGTGAGACGGATCATGCCGCCGCCCGCCAGCGCCAGTTCGATCGTCCCGGCCGGATCGCTTTCGCCCGCGGGAACGAATTTGATCGCCAGCAGGGAAACCACCGCGTCCGGCGCGCCCTGCTTGATGTTGGCGGACTGGACTTTGGATACGCCGTCGAAGCGCAGCACGGCGCGCACCCGCGTGCCCGGCCCTTTCGCCTCTTCCCAGCGGAAGCGATTGACCATGGCAGCGAAGCGCCGCTGTTTCGGCAGCCAGACGAAATCCTTCAGCTTGCCGACGGCGTCCTGCAGCCGGGCCGACAGCATCTCCAGATCTTCGGCATCCGCCGCCGCCAGCTTCAGAAGTCCGCTCATTCCGGCACGCGCGCGATTTCGGCGCCCACGCCGGACAATTTTTGCTCCAGCCGGTCGAAGCCGCGATCCAGATGATAGACGCGGTTGACCAAAGTCTCGCCTTCCGCCGCCAGCCCCGCCAGCACCAGGCTGACCGAAGCGCGCAGGTCGGTTGCCATCACCGGGGCGCCTTTGAGTTTTTCCACGCCCCGCACGATGGCGATGTCGCCTTCCACGCGGATGTCCGCGCCCAGGCGGCCCAATTCGGGCACATGCATGAAGCGATTTTCGAAAATCGTCTCGCGGATGGTGGAGGTTCCCTTGGCCACCGTCATCAGCGCCATGAACTGGGCCTGCAGATCGGTGGGAAAGCCGGGAAAGGGCGCCGTGGAAAGATCCACCGATGCGGGACGGCTTTCATTCATGTGGATGCCGATGCCGCGCGGCGTATCGCGCACCTCCGCCCCTGCCCGCTCGAGCCGTTCCAGCAGCGCGGCGATGGTCTCGCGCCGGGCGCCCACAAGTTCCACGTCTCCGCCCGCGATGGCGGCGGCGATGGCAAAGGTGCCCGCTTCGATGCGATCCGCCATCACCGCATGTTCGGCGCCGTGCAGCGCCTTCACGCCTTCGACGGAAAGCCGCGTGGTTCCCAATCCTTCGATCCTGGCGCCCATCGCGATCAGGCAATGGCAAAGGTCTTCGATCTCCGGCTCGCGGGCCGCGTTGGTGATCACGGTGGTGCCGCGCGCCAGGGTCGCCGCCATCAATGCGGTTTCCGTCGCGCCCACGGACACGGACGGGAAAATGATCTCCGCCCCATGGAGGCCGTCTTTCGCCTGGGCCAGCACATAACCGTCGGCAAGTTCCACTTTGGCGCCCATCAAAGTCAGGGCATCCAAATGCAGATTCACGGGCCGCGCCCCGATGGCGCACCCGCCCGGCAAGGACACTTTGGCTTCTCCATGGCGGGCCAGAAGCGGCGCCAGCACCTGGAAGCTGGCGCGCATTTTGCGAACGATGTCGTAGGACGCGAAGGAAGACGTGATTCGGGCCGCCTGCAGCCGGAACGTATCCCCTTCGCCCAGGACCGTGCCGGGCTCGACCGCGACCGCGACGCCGAAACCCTTCAAAAGGTCTGCCATGGCCCGCACGTCGGCCAGCCGGGGCACATTGCGCAGCACCAGCGGCTCGGCCGTCAGCAGCGACGCCGCCATCAGCTTCAGCGCCGCATTCTTGGCGCCGCTGACAGGCATGGCGCCAGACAGCCGCGCGCCTCCTCGTATGCGAATCCGGTCCATGGTCCCTCAAACGGGCCCTTAGGCCCGAAAACGACGCTTGTAGCGTGGCAGGCGCCCCCGCGACAGCCGGAAAGCGGTGGCGTCCCCTATGTTTCCGGCAGGGGGTGTCCCGACGTGGCGGGCGGATTTTCCCTAATAATTTCAGGGTCTTTTGCCCCATCCGGAGCCGTTTCGGACAGTGGGGGCTGCTTGCGCCGCTTCAGATTGGCCCGCAAGGCCGCGGCCAGCTTTTCGGTGGGCCTTTTTGCCATCAGAAGTGCACTTTACCTTGGGCTGATCCTTACGTTATAGCAGCGCACCCTTCCGGTAAGGGTGGAGCGACAAGCTCTCAATGCCACGGTTGCCGTAGTAGCGTAGTGGTAGCGCAATCCCTTGGTAAGGGATAGGTCGTGAGTTCGATTCTCACCTACGGCACCATTTTTCCCGCAATAATTTCAATCATTGCACGCCCCCGGCTTCGGCCAATGCGATGTGGCTAGGTCGACCGGGGCGAGTCCACGCGCTTTGCCTTGATCGCCAGATAGGCAATGCCGAGAAGGCCGAACCAGATCGGCGTGACCTTCAGCGCGATCGCCGTGTCGGACTTCTGCGCCAGCGCCCAGAGGATGAAGGCAAAGAAGGCAAAGACCATCGCGACGGCGGCGTGGCCGCCAGGCATCTTGAAGGTAGACCTTTCATGCAGGTCCGGGCGCTTGCGGCGGTACTGGACATAGGATGCCAGGATGATGGACCAGATGAACATGAAGAGCAGTGCCGAGATGGTCGTGACGATGGTGAAGGCCTCGATGATGCTCTGGCCCGCATAAAGCAGCACGACGCTTGAAAGCAGGAATACGCAGGAGAAGAACAACGCATTGACGGGAACCTTGCGGTTGCTCAGCTTGCCGAGCACGCTCGGTGCAAGACGTGATGTCGCCAACCCGTAGATCATGCGCGAGGTGGAATAGATGCCGGAATTGGCGCTTGAGGTGGCCGAGGTCAGCACGACGAAGTTCACCACATGTGCGGCAATACCGAGGCCCGCGAGCGAGAACATGGCAACGAAGGGGCTCTTGCCAGGATCGACCTGATTCCACGGAATGACTGTGATGATGACGAAGAGCGCGCCGATATAGAAGAGTCCGATGCGGATCGGGATCGAGTTGATGGCTTTGGGGAGGTTCCGCATAGGATTTTCGGTCTCGGCCGCGGCGGTGCCGACCAGCTCGACGCCGACAAAGGCGAAGACTGCGATCTGGAAGCCCGCCACGAAGCCGAAGAAGCCGTTGGGGAAAAAGCCACCATTCGCCCACAGATGGGAAATCGACGACTTCGCTCCATTCGGCAAGACGTATCCGGTCGAAAGCATGACCACACCGGCAATGATCAGGGCGACAATGGCGACGATCTTGATCAGTGCGAACCAGAATTCGATCTCACCGAAATTCCGGACGTTGGGCAGGTTGAGAAGCAGCAGTACCGTTATCAGGCCAAGCGCAGGTACCCAAGGCGCCAGCGCGGGCCACCAGAAAGCTATGTAACCGGTTACCGCCACCACATCGGCGATGCCGGTCACGATCCAGCAAAGCCAATAGGTCCAGCCGGTGAAGAACTGCGCCCACGGGCCGAGATAGTCGCCCGCGAAATCCGCGAAGGAGCGGTACGCGAGATTCGACAGAAGAAGCTCGCCCAGCGCGCGCATCACGAAGAACAGCATGAAGCCGATGACCGCGTAGACCAGCAGGATGGATGGGCCGGCAAGCGAGATTGTCTTGCCCGATCCCATGAACAGTCCGGTGCCAATCGTACCGCCAATGGCGATGAGCTGCAGATGCCGGTTTGCTAGATTGCGCGCAAGATGGGGTTCCTCCCCCGGTTTGTTCTCCACCGCGGGATTCGATGCGATATTCATCAAGTGGTTCCCCTATGTTTGGCCAGCCCTGCTTGTGGCTCGATATTGGCCGGACATGCCGGACATAGCCAGAGTGGCACGGTGCGAGCGACAAGCCGGCAGCCGCCAGTATTGGCGTGACGGGTAATAGCCTAAGGATTTGCCACGAGGTTTTTGCGGCGGCTCGTCCTCGACCCCGTGAAATCAATTATCGTTGGTAGCGGTGTTGATACCGCCACAATTGGCAATTGAAAAATTCAAATATAAATCAACACGTTAGCATGTTAATTGCGGCTCTCACTTACGGCACCATTTTTCCAGGATGACACAGAAGCCCGATTCAAGATCGGCCTAGAAGTCGTGCTGGATATCCAGGCCGAACACGGAGCCGTTGTTGAGCTTGCGGTATTCGACAAAGCTCAACGGCGCGGTGCCGCGCAGGCCGGAATAAACGTAACGATCGCGGTAGGCGGCGGTCTGAGCGATGTCGCGCGCGAACACACGCATGTTCCAGTCCGGCACCGGCTTGTATTCGACAAACACACCCAGCTTGAAGCCATGGCGGGTGGGATCGATTTCGTCGATCCGGTATTCGGATTCATGGCTGTTGGCATGGCTGTGAAGATCTGCGCCCAGCCGCAAATTCTGGGACGGGATGTCGTAAGTGCCTTGCATGGTGGTCGTGAACATCGCTTGCGGCATGCTCACGGTCTGGCCGCCGGTAATCTGGCGGAACATGCCGGTGGCGGGATCGCGCACCTTGCTGTGATGCCAAGCGGCATCGCCGCTCACGGTCACGCCCGCCAGCCCCAATTCGTCCAGCGGCAGGATGAAGTTGGTCTGAACGCCGTCGCGCACGCCGTTGCCGATATTGCCCACCGCATTGAATACCTGGGCCCCGGAAAATACCGGAATGCGGTCCACGACCTTGGAGATGAATTCGCGCTTGGCTTCCACCACCAGCGAGGCCCGTTTCCAGAAATGATATTCCCAGGCCAGTGAGATGTTCCAGCTGCGCGCCGGTTCCAGATTCTTGTTGCCGCCGGTGACGGTGTTGCTGTTGAGCGAGGTCGAACTGGCAAAGTCGCGGAACACCAGCTGGCCGACCTGGCGCTCCATCAGCAGGCGCAGTTCGTGCCGCGGCATGGGATTCCACGACGTCAGCCAGCGCGGCTTGAAGAAGGCAAGATCCTTGGTGAGGCTGCTGTCGCCGCTCTGGGTCAGGTTCGAGGTCTCATAGCGCGCGCCCAGTTCCGACATCAGAACGGGACTTATGCGCCAGGTCGCGGTGGAGAAAAGCTCGACGCGTTTTTCTTCCAGCCGGATATTCGCGGCAGGCAAAGTCACCGGCACGCCGCCAAGGGCCAGGGTACTGCGGCTGCTGAGCACATTGATCGCGCCTTCGACGCCGGTTTCCAGCTTCAGCGCGCCCTCGCGCAGCCATGCCAGCCGCGCCACGTCTTCGCGCTGGTTGAAAAGGCCCCGCGACAGATCCGTGCTCGCCGCGTTGGATTTGCGGCTACTCTCGTCCTGCTCCGTCAACCGGTGCACGACGAATAGCTGCATCTGGCCATAACCACCCAGCGGATGCTGATAGTCGAGCCGCGCTTCGCCCGTGCGCGTCTGTTTGTTTTCCAACCCTGTCGCCAGCGCGGCGGAGGGATAATAGATATGCTCTTCGACATTGGAATAAGCGCGCTGCTGCTTCAGCGCCAGGCCCAGCGCAAGATCGCCGCCCAGCAAAGGCTGGCGATAGGCCGAACTGATTTCGGTGTTGTTGGTGAGCAGGGGAAAATCGTAATCCACCAATTGCAGCGGCGTGCCGTCGGGCAGAAAACGCCCGCGCGAACCGAAACCGTTCTGGTTATTGGCGCCGATTTCGCGTCCCCAGCTCGCGGATAGTTCCGCCGTCGAAATCTCGCCCTGCCGGGTCAGATGGACCGCCACCTTGTCTTCGGTGGTGCCATAATGCGTGATGGCGCCTAGCAGTTCGGCGCGCCCCCGCAAGGTTTCGCTTTTGCTGCGCACGACATTGGCCAATATGGGATAGCCGTGCATGTCGGCGGCGCCGCGGATCAATTCGACCCGCTCGACCGACGAAGCCGTGATGCGGCGCAAAACGTCTTCGACGGTTTCCGCTTTGCTGGTGGGAAGCTGGCCGTCGATCAGGACATTGCCCACGGTGCCCGAAAAGCCGCGCACATTGGCATCGCCCAGCTTGATTTGAAATCCGGGCAGCAGACCCACCATGTCATAGGCGGTGGCGGGCTGATTTGCCGCAAAGAAAACGGATGGATAGCTCGTCACGCCTTCCTCGGCGCTGGCCGGGCCCATGGCGAAAGCCACGCATACGCCGGTGAGCAAAAACCGCGCGGTCAGAAATCGCAGGATGGTCTGTCTTTGCGCAAGCCGGCCACCACCAGCGGCAGCATGCCGCTGCGTTTGAATTCCCCCAGACACCCCAACCCCGCAATCTGAATTTTATTTCATATAGCCAACAGGAGAGCCTGCCGCAACATTGCCGGAGGGCAGGACAATATGGGGTGGCATGATCGCCAGAATCCCCCTACGGCGCCCTTCCCAAGCCAATCTTCATTTTCGCGTTGGCCGGCCTGATTTCTTGACCGGCTTGCGGACGGGCGCCTTCACCGCCTTCTTTGGCTTCGGGGCGCCGGCTGTTTTTGCCTTGGGCTTCTTTTCCGGCGATTTCTTCTCTGGCGATTTTTTTATCGCAGTCTTTTTTTCCGCCGCTGCCTTTTCCGGCAACTTTTTCGCATTCGCCTTCGGCACTGCAGCCGCTTTTTCCGCCTTGCCGGAAAGCTTGATCTTTCTCACGACAACGGAATCGGGCGTGACCGGCGCAGCTTTGACGGCCGGCTTCTCAATTTTCTCGGCCGGACTTTCCTCCGCGATCGGTAACGCGGATACAACGCCGCCCATCAATTGAAGCAGACGGGGCGATATGCTTTTGCGGCCAGGTGGCGATGGAGCAATCTTCGAAGACGGTGCGCCCAGAAAAGCCTTCGCTGCATCCCTGGACCGGCAAACCGCCGCTCTGGTGGCGGTCGATACCAAGGGGCCGTTGATGAGCACGGGATGTTCGACAATGCCGTCCCAATATTCATTTTCGCTGATGAACCGGTCATCCAGATTGAGCGCCTGGAACAAAGGGTCAAATTGGCGGACCAGCGATTGGCCGCTGTCGCGCATCAATGCCGAAAGATTCTTGAGCTCGTCCCTGGTTGGCGGCGTCTCCAGATAATTGACCACGCGCGGCTCCATGCCCGCGGCACGAAACTCCGCGAGGATCTCTGCGCATGTGTCCGAAGCCGGGTCGCAGTAAAGCGTGGGCGGGCGCTCGCTCCGTACTTCGGATGGCTTACCAGCCTGATGTTTCTGGGCCAGTGCCGGCGCGGGGCCGGCAAGCAGCTTCAAATCGACCGCCTTGGGGCCTTTGCTGTCCGGCTGCACATCGAAAGAAATGCGCTGCCCCGCTTTCAGGCCCGGCAAGCCGGACGATGTCACCGATACCGCCGGCAGAAACACATCTTTTCCGCCTTCATCCAGCGTGACGAAACCGAAACCTTTTGCATCGTTGAAGAATTTAACAGTTCCGCTCGGCATGACCGTCCTGACTGAATTTCCGGAAAGGCCCTGTCTGGACCACCCGAAACGATGAGGTTACTGGATATTCAAATCTTCACTGCCGTGCGGCGCGATCCTGCGCAAGCCGGGCTCCGGCAGAAACATGGTTTTCCCGGCAATTCTGGCGACAGACGGCCACATGAGCCGGCGCACGGGCAATGGAGCGGATTCTCAAACCGGAATGACCAATGACGCACATGGGTACACAACCAACTCAACTTCGAATTTTCTTTTAATCGTCGCGGCTACCGCAGATCGCGGTACGCCGAATCGATCACCGGAGCGGGGCAAGATTTGCCCGCGACCGACTCCGACAATGCATTGCGCATCTTGGCATTCAATCGCAATACGGGATAGGCCCCTGCCCGCTGCACCTTATACCAGGGCGAACGCTGGAAAAAGAAATTCAATCGCGCCTGGGAATTGGCGGCAAAAGCCGCATCATCCTTCAATTTCCGCTCGAATTCGGCCTTCAAAACCGGGTCCTTGGCCAACATGTCGCGCGCCAGTTTTTCCAGCACGCGCGGCTCGCCATACTCCTTGATCTCGAAGATGGCATCCAGCATGCCCCAGCGCAGTAGGGAATCGGGCGCGTCAGGTTCCAGCAATTCTATCGCCACATTCGCGGCCGGCTGATCGAGGGGCACGAGCACCGACCCGGCCGGCACCAATTCATGCCGCGGCAACGGATTGGCGCTGACCGAGCGCAGCATCAAGTGGCCTTCGAAGGGCTGAGCGGTCCATTTGGGATCGCCGAGCTGATAGCCTTCGGCATCGACCGTGACGGCGCAATCGAGCCGCTGATAGGCAATGCCATGATCGCGCAGCCGGGCAACGATGTCCGTCCATTGGGCCGGGATGACATAGGCGGCGGGAGGCGCGATCGAAACATCCGGCAGAAGCCGGTTCCAGTTGGGGATTTCGGTCGTGACCGGCTTGCCGGGATCATACTGAATCCAGCTGCTTGCGGAGATGTCGCTGTGGCTCTGGCTGAAGGCATAGCCTTTCAAGGCAAAGGGCGTGGAAACCGGATCCGGCTTGAACGTCAATGCCACGCGCGCGGATGCGTCTTGCGCGCGCTGGACGGTATCGGCATCGGCCTTGGCCGTCGCCGCGAGCAAGGCGGCCGGATCGCGGCCGACATGCTCCAGCAGCAGTGCCACCAAGTCGTAAGCTGCGCGCACTCTTACGGCGTAAGGTTTCAACATATGGGTTTCGATCAGAAGCGCCGGCCGGTTCTGCAGCGCCGCATATCCGGTGGAAAAACGCGGCCCCGAACCGAAATTGACGATGCCCTGGCGCGGATCCTTTCCGTCCTTGAATTCCAGATAGATCGACGCGAGGTGACCGCGCTTTTCATAGGGCGGAATGACGGCCGCCATTGCTTTTTGCTGCCAGTCGCTGACGGCGGCATCGAGCTTGTTCGGGTCCTCGAGATACCAGGTGAGGTCATATTGATAATCGGCGCCGTCGGTGGTGTGGATATCCGTGAGAAAATCCGGCCGCCAATGCCGCCACAAAGAAAGCCAGGCGCGCATTTCCGGCGTGTCGGCTTTGACATAGTCGCGATTGAGATTGAGATATTGCGACTGGCCCCGGAATCCCATGCTGTCGGGGCCGTTCTGGTTGATGCGGTTATAGGGCGAGGAATTCTCATGCCCGTCCACGCTGAAGACCGGAATGAAAACCAGCACTGCATGATCCAGCAGATGCGGGCTTTTGCCCGTGGCCGCGAAATCCCTCAGCAGCATCAGACCGGCGTCCTTGCCTTCGATTTCGCCGGGATGAATACCCGCTTGAACCAGTATCACGGGAAGTTTGGCGGCCCGCGCGCCTTCGGGGGTGAAGACGCCATTGGCGTTGGCGATCACCGCCACCATGGGCCGGCCTTGCGGAGAAATGCCGAAGGTCTGAAGTCTGATCTTGCCCGGCGCGGCCTCTTCCAGTCGCTTCAGATAGGCCAAGGTATCGGAATAGCTGGGGGTGGTGCGAAAGCCTGCCAATTCGGCGGGCGTTGTCCAGTCCGCCGCCGCGACGGGCGAGGCCAGACAGAGACCAAGAAAAAATGCCAGCTGCCATGAACGCATATCGCCTGCCCCCGCCGATTCTCCGGATGGGGCGGAGGGTAGATCAAGCAGGCGGCATCTGCCTATCTCTTGGCGTTCTGGACCAGATCCTCGACCACGGAGGGATCGGCCAGGGTTGAGATGTCGCCCAGGCTGTTGGTATCGCCTTCGGCGATCTTGCGCAGGATGCGGCGCATGATCTTGCCCGACCGGGTCTTGGGCAGGCCCGGCGCGAACTGGATCACGTCCGGCTTGGCGATCGGGCCGATTTCGTGGCCGACAAAGGCTCTC
>JAFECO010000705.1 GCA_018242085.1 Pseudomonadota bacterium | reverse complement strand
CAGCTTGACGCCCCAGCCCGTTCCCCAGCTGGGGATCATCGGCTTCTGCTCGCCGTCCTGCCAGGCGACGCCGGCGATATCCAGATGTGCCCAGACCGTGCCCTCCTCGACGAAGCGCTTGAGGAATTGCGCGGCGGTGATCGATCCGGAATTGGCGCCGCCGATATTCTTCACGTCCGCGATCTTGGAGCGGATCATCTTGTCATAAGCCGCGTCCATCGGCAGACGCCACACCCGCTCGCCGCTGCTGCGGCCCGCCGCGGCCAGCTTGTCGGCCAGCTTGTCGTCGTTGGAAAAAACGCCCGCATGTTCGAAGCCCAAAGTCTGCACGATGGCGCCTGTCAGGGTCGCCAGGTCGATCACGAATTTGGGCTTGAAGCGGCGCTGGGTGTAGGTGAGCGCGTCGGCCAGCACCAGCCGGCCTTCGGCATCGGTGTTCAAGACTTCGATGGTCTGCCCCGAAAGAGATGTCAGAACATCGTCGGGACGGATGGCACCGGCGTCGGGCATGTTTTCCACCAGCCCGATCACGCCCACCGCATTGACCTTGGCCTTGCGGGTCGCCAGCGCCATCATCGCGCCGGTCACCGCCGCCGCCCCGCCCATATCGCCTTTCATGCCCATCATGCCGGAGCCGGGCTTGAGCGACAGGCCGCCGGAATCAAAACACACGCCCTTGCCGACAAAGGCGACCGGATCGCCCTTCTTGCGCGCGCCATTCCATTGCATGACCACAAGCTGGCTTTCCCGCTCGCTGCCCTGGCCCACGCCCAGAAGCGCGCCGAAGCCCTGCTTCTTCATTTCGGCCTCGCCCAGCACTTCGACTTTCAGGCCCAGCTTGGCCAGCGCCTTGGCTCTGCGGGCGAACTCGGCCGGATAAAGGACATTCGGCGGCTCATTGACCAGATCGCGGGCGAAGAAGATGCCGTCCGCTACCGCATCCAGTCCCTGCCATGCACGCCGCGCCGCGGCCGCATCGGCGCTCGCCAGCTTCAGCGTCTCCAGGTGCCGCTTATATTCGTCGAGATTGCGGGTGCGGTACTTCTCGAAACTGTAGCTGCGCAGGCGGGCGCCGAAGGCCAGATGGGCCGCCGCCTCGCCGGCTTTGAGTTTGGCGCCTTTGGGAACCTCGACTTCCAGAGTGGCCGATTTTTCCCCCGCGCTTTCCAGGCGCGCCAGAATCTGGGCACCGATCACTTCCAGGCCCTTCAAGTCCAGGGACGCCGGCTTGCCCAGGCCGACCAGCAGGATGCGCGACGCGCCCAGCCGTTCCGGTGCCAGCACTTCCAGCATTTCCCCGGATTTGCCCGCAAAGCGGGAGAATTTGAGTGCCCGGGTCAGGGCCCCGCCGCTGGCCTTGTCGGCCTTGACCGCGGCGGGCGTGAGCGCCCTGCCCTCGGACGCCGCAACCACCCAGCTGCCGGCCTCGATGGTGGAAGCCGGCGCGGCGAAAGAAATTTGCATAATCATCTCCGGAATTTACGGGTTGGCGAAGGGCGGAATAGCAATGCTAGTTTAGGTCGAATCGCGAGAAGGGCGAAAGTCTTGCGCCCACTCCGGAGTGACATGACAGAAACTCAACATAGCGGTCCGGAAGGTGAACGGCCACGCCGCAACGCCGGGAAAATGCCGCGCCTGTCCTGGTACATACTGGGCCAGATTCTGGGGCCCGTGGCGCTGCTCACATTGCTGCTGACCTGCGTCATTCTGCTTACGCAGTCACTCAGGCTTCTGGACTTGGTGATCAACCGGGGGCAATCGGCGCCCACCTTCATCTATCTGACAGTCCTGATCCTGCCGGGCCTCCTGGTCATCATCCTGCCCATCGCCTTCTTTTTCGGCACGCTCTTCACCCTGTCGCGGCTGAATGGCGACAGCGAATTGGTGGTGATGGCCTCGGCCGGATACAGCCAGCGCCAGCTGGCCGCGCCGGTCTTCATCGCGGCGGCCCTGGTGATGGCGATCACATGGGCCTGCGCGCTTTGGCTGATGCCGGCCGGGCAGCGCGCCCTGAACGCCAAGGTGGTGGACATCCGCGCCGATATCGGCGCCGCCCTGCTCAATGAAGGCGAATTCAATTCTCCCGCCTTGGGGCTCACGGTCTTCATCCGCCAGCTCAGCAGCGACGGGCAGATCAAAGGCATCCTGGTGCATGACAGCCGCGACGTGAAACGGCCGATCACCTATCTGGCGGAAAAAGGCGTCCTGGCCCAGACCCCGCAAGGCGCGCGCCTGATCATGCTGGATGGAACGGTGGAACAAAGCGCGCAGAGCGGCAGCCAATTGTCGGTGCTGAAATTCCAGCGCGACGTGATCAATCTGGATCAGTTCGCCGGCCCCATGCGATCCAACCAGCGCCAGACCAATGAGCGTTTCCTCAGTGAACTTTTGAATCCGGATCCTTCGCTGACGCAGAAGGTCCGCAACTCTTATCTGGCCGAAGCCCATAACCGGCTGTCGCAGCCGCTCTATTGCCTGGCCTTCGCCATGATCGCGCTGGCGGCAATCCTGAAAGTGCGGCGCCAGCGCAGCGCCCTGGCCAAGCGGCTCACCATGGCGGCCCTGGCGGCGGCGGTGGTGCGCATCGCCGGATACGGCGTTGCGGGGCCCGCCTCCAGCCATCCCGCGCTGATCGTTCTCTTCTATGTCATTCCGATTTTGGGTACGGGCCTCGCGCTGGCGGTCTTGATGGGCTACAGCCCGGCGGCAATCCTGGCGCGCCGCCGCCGCACAATCGAGGCTCCGGCATGAGCTGGTCCTGGACGCTCTACCGTTATCTCGCCGTGCAGTTCCTTCTGGGCGTGGCGGTGGTCTACAGCGCCTTTCTGGTGCTGGCCTTTTCCATCGATGTGGTGAACCTTCTGAACCGCACCGCCGGTCATGACGTGACCACTTCCGTCGTGATCGGCATGGCCATCCTGCAATTGCCCGATCTGGGCCAGAAGATGCTGCCATTCGCCATTCTTCTGGGCGGCGTTTTCACCTTTGCCCGGTTGTCGCGCAGCCAGGAATTGGTGGCGACACGGGCCGCCGGCGTCTCCGCCTGGGACTTTCTGCTGCCGCCGCTGGCCGTGGCGGTCGCGATCGGGATTTTCACCGTCACCATCTTCACGCCCATCTCGGCGCGCATGTTCGCGGAGTTCGCGGGCCTGGAAGCGCGCCATGTCAAAGGCGAAGCCTCGCAGCTGTCGGTTTCCCAAAATGGATTGTGGCTGCGCCAAGGCGATGAAAACCGGCAATCGGTCATTCACGCCTTGCGCGTGGCGGACCAGGGCCAGCATCTGGAGGACGTGATCGTATTCCTTTACAGCGCCAATGATCGCTTCATCGGACGGATCGACGCCAAATCGGGCCGCCTGCAGGACCGCGCCTGGCTGTTGCAGGATGCCTGGGTTTCAGACACCAATGGCCGCCCCGCCCATCATGACAGCTTCACCTTGGACACGACCCTGACGCCGGAACAGATCCAGGAGAGCTTTGCCTCTCCCGATACGCTGTCCTTCTGGGATCTGCCGGGCTTCATCCGCGCCGCCCAGGCGGCGGGCTTCTCGGCCACGCGCTATCAGCTTTATCTCTACACGCTCTATGCCCTGCCCGCTTTGTTCGCGGCCATGGTGTTGATGGCGGCAAGCTTCTCGCTCAGGCTTTCGCGCGAAGGCGGGGTCGCCAAAGTCATTCTCTTCAGCGCGGCCTGCGGGTTCGCGGTCTATTTCTTTTCCGACCTCACCCGGGTCTTGGGCCAGTCCGGCACCGTGCCGGTTCTTCTGGCCGCAACCGCGCCCGCGGTGGCCGCGATCCTGATCGGCATGACCCTTCTGTTCAATCAGGAGGACGGATGAGCCCGCGCCGATCGGCGCTGCTCAAGCTGTTGCTGCTGGGCGCCGCATTCACTCCCTGGCTGGCGCAGGCAGCGGCCGAAGCCGCGTCGGCGCCCGCCAGACCGGCCAGACCTGCCGCCGCCAACCGCGCCGGCAACAGCCAGATTCTGCTGCAAGCCGATCAGGTGATTTACGACGGCGACGCCCAGACCGTTTCGGCGGTGGGCCATGTCGAGATCGTCGACCAGGGCCGCATCCTCAATGCCGACAAGGTCACCTACGACCAGAAGACGGACAAGGTCACCGCCGACGGCCATGTCAGCGTCACCGACACGGCGGGCAATGTCGCATTTTCCGATCATGTGGTCCTTACCGACCATATGCGCGACGGTGCGCTGTCCGGCTTCGGCGCCTTGATCGGCAAGAATGGCAGGCTGGCGGCGGCCAGCGCCGAACGCGTGGGCGGCACCACGGTGATCGCGCACCAGACCGTTTACAGCCCTTGCAAGATCTGCAATCAGCCCGGCCAGCGCACGCCGCTTTGGCAGGTGAAGGCCGAAAAAGTGGTCTATGACCAGGTCAAGCATCGCATCCATTTCACCGATGCGACGGTCGATGTGTTCGGCGTGCCGGTCCTTTACACACCCGTTCTGTCGGCGCCCGATCCCACGGTGAAATATGCCAGCGGCCTGCTCGCGCCCGAAGTCGGCAACTCCACCAAGATCGGATATTATCTCCGCGCGCCCTATTACGTCGCGCTGTCGCCGACCAACGACCTGACCGTCGCGCCGCAAATTTCCACCCAAGGCGGCGAACTGGTGGAGACGGAATATCGCGCCCGCTGGAACAATAGCGGCATGTGGCTGCAGGGCTCCGTCGCCTACAATCCCGATGGCGGACTGGGCGGCACGGGCGGCGCCCAAGTCTATGACCATCTGTTCGGGTCGGGCCGCTTTGCCGTCGCCGGCAATTGGCGCGCCGGTTTCGACACCGAACTGACCAACAACACCGCCTATATGCGCTTCTACGACATCTCCTATCTCGACCGGCTGGTGAACGATCTTTTCATCGAGAACCAGACGGGGCGGAGCCGTTTCGCCCTCAGCGGCTATTATTTCCAGGGCCTGCGCGCCACCGACGTGCAAGGCATGATCCCTTATGTGCTGCCACAGCTGGACTATACCTTTATCCCCACCAGCAAGGTGGCGGGCGGCCGTTTCAGCTTCAATGTCAACAGCGTGTCCTTGGCGCGCAGCAATGGCCCCGACAGCCAGAGGCTTACGACCGAATTGAACTGGCGGCTGCCGATGGTCTTCGGCGGCGGCCAGCTCTGGACTTTGATTGCGGATGCGCGGGGCGATGTTTTCCACATCGACAACAACGACCCCATCAACTTCCCCACGGTGCCCGGCAAGAGCCGTTACGTGTCGCGCGCCATTCCCTATGTCGCGCTGGATTGGCGCTGGCCCTTTGTGTCCCAGACCAGCAGCGGCAATTCCTATGTGCTGCAACCTTTGGTGCAGCTGATCGGTCAGCCTTATGGGGGCAATCCCAGAGGTCTTCCCATCGAAGATGCCGATGCCTTTGAATTCGACGACAACAATATCTTCAGCGTGAGCCAGCTTCCCGGTTACGATCTGGTGGAAAGCGGACCGCGCGCCAATGTCGGCTTCATGGCCAACGCCATCTTCAAGGGCGGCGAGATCCAGGGACTGGTGGGCCAGACCTATCGCCTGAAACCGGATCCCATCTTCGCCAATTTCGCCGGACAGAGCGGAACCGCCTCCGACGTGATCGGCCGGCTCTCGATCAAGTTCCCCCATCTGGACATCACCGACCGGCTGGATCTGGATCGGGGCAACGGCACGCTCCGCCGGCATGAATTCTATGTCACGGGAACCTATGGACGGTCCTCGCTTCAGGTCGCTTATGTGCAGCTGCCCGCCGAAGCGCTCAATCTGGGCCTTCCCGCCCGCGAGCAGATCAATCTTCAGGGCGACATCAATTTCTACCAGAACTGGCAGGCCTTCGCGGCCATTGAGCGCGACCTTCTGGGCGGCAAGATGCTCGATACCGAATATGGCCTGGGCTATGAGGACGAGTGCCTGGCGATTTCGGTCGCCTACCGGCGCAAATACACATTCGACGCCATTCAGGGCGTCCCCCCCTCGACCTCGGTGATTCTGCGCTTTTCGCTCAAGACCGGCGACCAGCCGGTCCAGCCCTTCAGCCTGTTCCCCCGGAACGTCTTCGCCACCAGCCATCCTTGAGCCATTTCGGCGCAATCTTGATCGGGCGGCGAAATTCTTTATTCTGGCGCGTGGGTTAGGGGGCAACCGAAAGTTGCGGGAGCATGGCCATGGGGCCGACCCTGTGATCGAGACAGCGGCAAAGACCAGACCTTGACCATGCGTATTGTCCATACCGCGTTGTTCGGCATCGCCGCGCTGTTATGCGCGGCCACCGCCGTGCAATCGCAACAGCAGAATATGGCGGCCGTGGATCCCGCCCCGCCGACCGCGGATGCCGCCCCCACCGCGGACGCGGTTTCGCCGCCCCCCGCTCCGATGGCCGCTCCAGCAGCAGCGGCGCCCGCAACGGCCACACCCGCCGCGGCGGCGCCTGCCGCGACGCCGGCACCGGCCGCCGCCAAGGCAGCCGCGCCGGCCGCCAAGCCGCCGCAGAAAAGCGCGGCCCTGGAACCCAAAAAGAAAGTCTACCGGCCGGCCCTGATCCCCGCCGATCCCGACAATGTCGACAGCGACGGCATCGCCGCCACCGTCAACGATATTTCCGTGTCCGAATTCGAACTGCGCCAGCGCATGTCGTTGTTCCTGGCCACCGCGGGCATCCAGCAGGCCAGTGACGAGGAAAAAAAGCGCATCCGCGGCCAGATCCTGGAACAGCTGGAAAATGAAAAGCTGCAGCTGCAGGAAGCGATCAAGAAGCACATCACGGTATCGCCCGCCGAAGTGGACAATCAGATCAACCATATGGTGACCGACAATCACCTCACCATCGAGCAGCTGCGCGAAGTCCTGATCAATGCGGGATCCAGCGAACAGGCGCTGCGCACCCAGATCACCGCCCAGATCGCCTGGGAAAAGACCGTCTCGCAGGAATATCAGGACCGCATCAACATCAGCCCCGCCGATGTGGATGCCGAAATGGCGCGCTATGCCGAAGGCGCCGACAAGCCCCATTATCTGGTCAGCGAAATCTTCTTCCCCGTCGACAATCCCGACAAGGATGCGGAGGCGCACAAGACCGCGCTCAGCGTCGAAGAGCAGCTTAAGACGGGCGGCAATTTCGCGCTGGTGGCCCGCCAGTTCAGCCAGTCGCCGTCGGCGGCATCGGGCGGCGATATCGGCTGGGTGCATGAAGGCCAGCTGGCGCCGGAACTGAACGCCGCGCTCACCAAGATGACCGTGAACACGCTTTCGCCGCCGATCCGCTCCATCGGCGGCTATTACATCATTTCGCTCAGGGCCCGTCAGGAACCCTTGGGCACCAAGATCGCCGCGCCTCAGGAAGCGGCCACCGGTCCCGACAGCACCTTGCCGCTGGCGCGTCTCTTGCTGCCGCTGGGCGCCAATCCATCCAAGGATGTGATCACCTCGGCAATGAAGATTGCCGTCAATCTGCGCAATGCCTATTCCGGCTGCGAGATGCTCGAGAAAATGCCGGCCCAGCTTTCGGGCGCGGTCTACATGAATCTGGGCAACATGAAGGTTGGCGATCTCAGCCCGGAAATCCAGAAAGCCCTGGCCGCCACCCATTCGGGCGAAGCGGCGATGCCGTTTGTTTCCGATGCGGGCATCGAATTGATCGGACGTTGCGACAAGAAGGTCGTGGTCCAGACCGCCTATGTCATGCCGACGCGCCAGGATGTGGAAAATCAGCTCTTCCAGCAGCAGATTTCCGCCATGGCGCGGCGCTATATGCGCACCTTGAGGCGTGGCGTCGATGTCGAAGTCCGCTGAGGCATCGCCCATCCTCATCACCATGGGCGAGCCGTCCGGTATCGGCCCGGAAATCGCGCTCGCCGCTTTCGACCAACTGAACGGACGGATCGGCTCGCGCGCCCTGAAGCTGGTCGGCGATGCCGGCATTTTCGCAAAACACTCCGAGGCGTTGATCGCCACCAAGGCGAAAGTCCGCGCAATTCCGGGCAAGCCCGACGCCGCCAATGCCCCCGCCGTGATCGAAGCGATCGAGACCGCGGTCAAAGCCTGCCTTGCCGGCGAAGCCGCCGCCCTGGTCACCGCTCCCATCCACAAGGCGATCTTGAGCGAAGCCGGTTTCCCCTATCCCGGCCACACCGAATTTCTGGGCCATCTCACCGGCGCGCGCCGCGCGGTGATGATGCTGGCCAGCGAAAAGCTGCGGGTGGTGCCGCTCACCATCCACACGCCCTTGAACAAAGTGCCGGGGGCGATCAATGGGGCCGCGATCATCGAAACCGCGGAGATCATCCTGGAGTCCCTGGCGCGGGATTTCGGCTTTGCCGCGCCGCGCCTGGCCATCGCCGGCCTTAATCCGCATGCGGGCGAAGACGGGATGCTGGGCGCGGAGGAAAAA
The DNA here is from genome assembly GCA_018242085.1 of Pseudomonadota bacterium. Taxonomy (GTDB): domain Bacteria; phylum Pseudomonadota; class Alphaproteobacteria; order Micropepsales; family Micropepsaceae; genus Rhizomicrobium. Next base: position 632 of record JAFECO010000705.1, on the reverse strand, counting down.
GAGATCATCGCGCCCGCGGTTGCCGCCCTCAAGGCCAAAGGATATTCCGTTTCCGGGCCCCTTTCGGCCGACACGCTGTTCCATGACGAAGCCCGCAGGACTTATGACGCGGCGCTCACCATGTATCACGATCAAGGCCTGATCCCGATCAAGACCCTGTCCTTCTGGGACGGCGTGAATGTGACACTGGGCCTGCCGATCGTGCGCACCTCTCCGGATCACGGGACCGCCTTCGACATCGCGGGCACCGGCAAGGCCGATGTGCGCAGCATGATTGCCGCGATCAAGATGGCGGCGGTGATGGCGAATGCGCGGGCAAGCGCGACCAGCAAAAGTGTCCGATAACCTGCCGCCATTGCGAGACGTGATCGCCGCGCATGACCTGGCGGCGAAGAAATCGCTGGGACAGAATTTCCTTCTCGACCTCAATCTCACGCGCAAGATCGCCAGGGCCGCCGGCGCGGCCGAGGGCGGCGTCTTTTACGAGGTCGGTCCGGGTCCAGGCGGCCTCACCCGCGCGCTTCTGAGCGAAGGCGCTGAAAAAGTCATCGCGGTGGAACGGGACCAGCGCTGCCTGCCCGCGCTGGCCGAGATCGCCGCCGCCTATCCGGGCAAGCTGGACGTGATCAATG
>JAFECO010000704.1 GCA_018242085.1 Pseudomonadota bacterium | reverse complement strand
GCAGGCCGATCACTTCGCCGCCCAGGATGAGGGCAAGACCCGCGCCAATGAACAGGCCCAGCACGTAAAGGCTCATGGCGCGCGGCAGGCGCGTCTTGTCGAAGGAATCTGAAATCAGGGAATAAGCGGAAGGCGACAGGGTCGCCTCGCCCACCCCGACGCCGATCCGGCCCAGGAACAGAATGGGATAGGTGCGCGCCAGGCCGCACAATACGGTCATCAGGCTCCACACCGAGATGCCGATGGCGATCAGATTCTTGCGGTTATAGCGATCCGCCAGATAGCCGATCGGCAGCCCCATCAAGGTATAGAAAATGCCCAGCGCCCCGCCGGTCAGAAGCGAGAACTCGAAATCGGTGATGTGCAGGTCGCGGCGGATCGGGCCGACCATCAGGTACAGAATCTGCCGGTCCAGGAATGACAGCACATACGCCACCATCAGGACGCCGGCGACATACCAGGGATAATAGCGGCGCCAGCCGGTGGCGGGCGCGGCGGCCGGCGCATCGCCAGCGGCGGGATCTGCATGCACGGTGGAAATTCCTTCCGTTACAAAAGCGGTTCCGGCAATCGTCAGGCTTCACTTATATATTCGGTTCGCCCAGGGGATTTGGCGGGGGCGGATTCAATGGCGGCACAAAGGGGTGGATAAGCGCCCAGGGACTTGGCATCTCGCCCACCTGCACTTCGATCAATGACGGGCCACCGGCAATCTCGGCGGCTTTCAGCGCGGCAGCAAGTCCGGCCGGCGAATCCACGCGTTCCGACCTGACGCCGAAGGCCCCCGCCAAAAGCTGGAAATCCGGATTCTGCAATTCGACCGCGAAGGTGCGCCCAAAAACGCGTTTTTGAATGCGTTGCACATTGCCGAAACGCCCATCCGCGAAAACAATGGTGGTGAGATTGAGCCGGTATTTCGCGGCCGTCGCCAATTCCTGAAGCGCCCAGCCGAAACCGCCATCGCCGGTGACCGACACGGTGCGCTTGGCCGGCGCGCCCGCCGCCACGCCCAGCGCCGTGGGAAAGCCGTATCCCAAGGTGCCCTGAAAGCCTGGTGTCACCAGGCCATGCGGCGCATGAACCTTGTAGGCGATGTTGGCGAAATACCCCACCTGGGTCAGTTCGCTGACCAGGGTGGCATCATCGGCGATATGCTCGCGCAGCACCGACACATAATCCGACTGGGGCTGGATCGCGCCGGTCTGCATGTCCTCCCAGGCTTTCACCTTGGCGACATCATCCGCGCGCGAGGCGCGCTGCATGCCCTTTTCCAATGCGGCCCCGATCGCTTCCAATCCCAGGCGCACATCGCCATGAAGATTGAGACCGGCCTGGCGCGGCGCGGCAAAAGCCGCCTGGTTGATATTGAGATAGATCAGCCGGCAGTTCGGCGACGCAAACACCGGCTTGGCCACGCCATCCAGGAAGCGGCTGCCCGCCACCAGCACCACATCGGCATGCGGCAACACGCACCGGCCGCCCAAGGTGGAAAGCGCCAAGGCATGGCGGGCGGAAACAGAACCACGCGCGCCTTCCGTCATCACGACGGGCGCCTGCAATGTCTCGGCCAGCGATGTCAGGGCTTCGCCAGCCTCACAAGCGCCGCCGCCGGCATAGATCACGGGAAACTTCGCCGACGCCAACAGTTCGGCGGCGCGTTTTGCACTCGCCGGATCGACCGGCGTCGGTGCGAAAGGCGCCGCATCGAAATATCGCATCTCATCGGCAACGCCCTGCAGGACATCCGGCGGCAGCTCGATCGCCACCGGCCGGGGTCGGCCGGAGCGCAGCTGCGCAAAGGCTTCATGAACCAAAGCCGGAATCTCGGATGGCGTGCGGGCGATGCCATGCCATTTGGTCAAGGATTTCAAAATGCCCGACTGGTCGGCAATCTCATGCAACATGCCGAAGCCCTTGCCGATGGTCGGCGACGGAATCTGCCCGGCGATGAACAGCACCCGCGCATTGCAAGCCCAGGATGTCGCCAGGCCCGCCAGCGCATTCAACATGCCGGGGCCCGGCACCACCATGCAGACGCCTTCCTTGCCGGTGGTGCGGGCATAACCATCGGCCATATACGATGTGGCCTGCTCGTGGCGGGGCACGATGAAGCGAATATCGGAGGCATCGCACAGCGCATCGACCGCCCAATCCAGCTGCACGCCGGGAATGCCGAACACGATCTCCACGCCTTCGCGGCGCAGCTGCTCGACCAGCGCCTGGCCTCCGGTGGTCATGCCTGTTCCTTTATCGTCATGCGCTTATCGGGCGGGTGATCGCCTTGGGCGAACAATATTCTTCCAGGCCGTAACGGCCATTCTCGCGGCCCAGGCCCGATTGCTTCACGCCACCGAACGGGGCCGCCAGATCCAGCGATGCGCCATTGAGGATCACCTGCCCGGTCCGCATCTGCCGCGCCACGCTTTCGGCCCGCTCCAGATTCTGCGACCACACCCCGCCGGACAGGCCATATTGGCTGTCATTGGCGATCCGGATCGCATCTTCCTCATCGGCATATCCGATCACCGACAATACCGGCCCGAATGTCTCTTCCCGGAAAATCGTCATGCCTTGCGTGACATTGGACAGGATCGTCGGCGACACATAGGCACCCTTGGACAATCCCGCCGGCTGGTCCGGTCCGCCGCACAGAAGGCTGGCGCCTTCCTGCATGGCGCCGGAAATCGCCTGGCGCACTTTTTCCTGCTGCGCCCGGTTGGCCAGCGGCCCCAGGCGGTTCGCCGGATCGGTGGGATCGCCCAAGGTCCAGCTCTTGGCGGCCTCCACCGCGATGGCTTCGATGTCTGCCCGGCGCGCCTCCGGCACGATCAGGCGCGACAGCGCCGCGCAGACCTGGCCGGAATTGATGAAGGACTGGCCCAGCGCCGCCGGGATGACTTTTTCCAGATCGGCATCGTCCAAAATGATATTGGCGGATTTTCCGCCCAGCTCCAGGGCCGCTTTTTTCAATTCGCGGCCGGCGATTTCCGCCACGGCCCGCCCGCCCCGCGTCGAGCCGGTGAAGGACACCATGTCCACTTCCGGCCGCGCCACCAGCGCCGCGCCGGTTTCGCGGCCACCCAGGACCATGTTGAACACGCCAGGCGGCGTTCCCGCGGCATGAAAGATTTCCGCCAGGATGACGGCATCGAGCGGCGTCACTTCGCTGGGTTTCAAGATCACGGTGCAGCCGGCGGCGAGCGCAGGCGCGATCTTGGCCAGGATCTGATGCAAGGGAAAATTCCACGGCGTGATCGCCACCACCACGCCCACCGGGTCGTTCTGCACGATGGAACGGCCCAGCACGCGGTCATCCAGCTCCGCCGCCACGGCCAGGGTGGCGCGGATATCGCCCACCGCCAGGCCGATCTGCGCCGCGCGGGAAAAGCCGATGGGGCAGCCCATCTCTGATGTGATCAGGCCCGCCAGTTCGTCGGCGCGAGCTTCGATCCCAGCCCGCACCCGTTCCAATAGCGCGATCCGCTCTGAGACCGGGGTTTGCGACCAGCGGTCGAACGCCTTGCGCGCGGCCGATGCCGCCCGTGCCGCATCCGCCCCAGAGCTTGCTGCGGCTTCGGCGATGACAGTCTCGGTGGCGGGATTCACCACCGGAATTGTCGCCGACGATTGCGAAGCCCGCCAGGTGCCGTCGATATAATTCTGCCGCCCCCGCCCTTCGCTCACGGCTGGGATACTTTCGCGTCCAGGCTGGTGCCGGCTTCCAGCAGGACCAGTTCCTTGTCCGCGTCGAAATTCACCCCCATCGGATCCTTGCCCGCGGCGATGGCCTCGAGCTGGAGCCGGAACACATGCCGAAGCTTCGACACGCCCATGTCGGTGGAGGCCAGATGCTCCTCCGAATGAATTGTGATCGGGCCCTGGCTGACCTGGGCTTCGAAATCGCCGGGATATTTGCGGTGCTCTTCCTCGCTCAATTCGTGCCAGAGCTTGCCGTTGAAATGCGAGCGGATCTTGGACAGCGCGCCGGCTTGCGAGACCCGGCCCGCCGAATAGATGCGAAAGCTGGTGTCGTCGATGGGCAAGACCCAGCCCAAGAGACTGCACGATCCTTCGCCTTCGGCACGAGGGCTGGCCACAGCCCGGATGGTGGGAAGCACGGCCTCGGTGATGCGCCGGTGGGTACCGGCTTCGACATCGCGCAACTGCACGGAACGGACGCCCCGGTCGGTATAGTCGAATTTCACTTTCGGCATTATCGACATCTTGGCCACGAACTGGTTGCCGCTGAAGTTGCCGTGCAGGATGGGAACGTGAAACGGATCCATCACATTCTCGAAATGCTGCAGCCAGTTGCAGGGCACGATGGTCGCGCCGCCGCTGCCGATGCTGCTGTCATCGGCCTCCAGGAATTCACCGGGACCCAGTTCCTCCAGGATATTGTAACGCGGCAGGACCGGTTGTTTGTCGGGCGGCCCCATATAGGCGAAGATCAGCCCGTACCGCTCCTGCACCACGTAATAAGGCTGGCGGATATTCTTGCGGGTCTTCGCGCCATTGTCCGGCTCGCAAGGCTGGTCGACACACGTACCGTCCACCGCGAACATCCAGCCGTGATAACAGCAGCGGATGCCCTCCTCCTCCACCCGGCCATAATACAGGGATGAGCCGCGATGGGCGCAGCGATGATGCAGAAGCCCGGGCCGGCCCTTGCCGTCACGAAACAGAATGAGGTCCTCGCCCAGCACCCGGACCGGGCGCGGCGTCTGGCCGGCGTCCTTCGCAAGCCCCACCGGATGCCAGTAGCGGCGCAGCAATTCGCCCATGGGCGTGCCCGCGCCCACGCGCGTCAATTCATCAAGGGATTTGGGCGGCTTGCGGCCATAAGCCGTGGATTGATGAAGCATGTTCTTTCCCTCCACGCGTTGCCGACCGGACCGGCATCATAATCCCGAAAAAAGACCGTCCGACAGAGGCCCTTTTCGCAAGTGCCGCAAATTTGAATTGCCCGGCTCCGCTACCGCGGATTAATTTAACATGTTATCTTTTTCTGACAAGCTGGGCGGTGCTGTGAATTCAGGCCCGCTTGAAATACTTAACATGTTTACTATCATCACTGCCTTGCGAGGAGACCGTCATGACGAATGCGCGCCGCGCCGCGGCCTTGGCCGCCATCGGGCAGATGCCGGCCCCTCTGGGTCATTTCGTGAACGGCCGCTCGCTCTCGGGCGCCGGCGAAGGCTTCGCGGTGACCGAACCCGCCACCGGCGAAATCATCGGCACGGTCAGCGACGCCACCGAAGCCGAGCTCAATTCCGCCGTCGCCGCGGCAAAAGCGGCCTTTCCCCAATGGGCCGCCACGCCCGGCGACAAGCGCAAAGCCATCCTGCACAAGGTCGCCGACATCATCGAAGCGCGGGCCGAGGAAATCGCGGCGGTCGAATGCCTGGACGCCGGCCAATGCTGGCGCTTCATGTCGAAGGCCGCCATCCGCGGGGCGGAAAATTTCCGCTTCTTTGCCGACCGGGCGCCGATGGCCAATGACGGCCAGACCCTCCCCACCCAGGATCACCTCAACTACACCACCCGCGCGCCCATCGGTCCGGTGGCGGTGATCACGCCCTGGAACACGCCGTTCATGCTGTCGACCTGGAAGATCGCGCCGGCTTTGGCGGCGGGCTGCACCGTGGTGCACAAGCCCGCGGAATGGTCGCCCTATTCCGCGCGCCTGTTGGTGGAGATCGCGCAGGCGGCGGGCCTTCCGGACGGCGTCTACAATTCGATCAACGGATTGGGCGAAACCACGGGCAAGCGCCTGACCGAGCATCCCGACATCAAGGCCGTCGCTTTTGTCGGCGAATCCAAGACCGGCTCGGCGATCATGCGCCAGGGCGCCGACACCTTGAAACGGGTGCATTTCGAACTGGGCGGCAAGAATCCCGTCATCGTGTTCGACGATGCGGATTTCGAGCGGGCGCTGGATGCGGCGATCTTCATGATCTATTCGCTCAACGGCGAGCGCTGCACCTCTTCGTCCCGCGTCCTGGTCCAGGCCTCGATCCATGACCGTTTCGTGGAAAAGCTGGCCGCGCGGGTGCGCAACCTGAAAGTGGGCGATCCCTTCGATCCCGCCACGGAGGTCGGCCCCCTGATCCACCCCCGTCATTGCTCGAAAGTGCTGGGCTACATGGACATCGCGCGCAGCGACGGCGCCACCATCGCGGTGGGCGGCGAAGCGGTGGCGGGCAAAGGCTATTTTGTGCAGCCCACTTTGTTCACGGGGGCCCATCAATCGATGCGGATCGCCAAGGAAGAGATTTTCGGGCCGGTTCTGACCGTGATCTCCTTCACCGATGAGGCCGATGCCATCGCCAAGGCCAATGATGTCGTTTACGGCCTTGCCGCTTATCTGTGGACCAGCGATGTCGGCCGGGCCTTGCGCGTCTCCGACGCGCTGGAAGCGGGCATGGTCTGGGTCAACAGCGAAAATGTCCGGCATTTGCCCACGCCGTTCGGCGGCACCAAGGCCAGCGGCATCGGGCGCGACGGCGGCGATTGGAGCTTCGATTTCTATATGGAAACGAAAAACGTCGCCCTGGCGCGGGGCAGCCACAAGATTCAGCGCCTGGGCGCGTGATCTCAATCCTCGCGAATGGTGCCGGTGAAAGCCTGAAGCTCGGAGATCAGCTTTTTCAGCCGCTCATCGCCAAACTTGAGCGCATAGCCGTCCAGCTGCCGCATGGTGCGGCGCGCGGTCCCTTGAATCAGCGCCCGGCCTGCCACGGTCACAGAGACGATGGAGCCGCGGCCATCCTTGGGATTGTCCTTGCGCAGCACCAGGCCACGGTCGGCGAGGTCCTTGATGATCCGCGACAGGCTGGGACCGAAAAGAAGCGCGGATGCCGCCAGACTCTTCAGATCCATGGGGCCCGTCCCGTCCAGCACGCGCAGCACGCGCCATTGCTGTTCGGTGACCCCCGCTTCGTTCAGCATGGGGCGGATCGGCGCCATCACCGCTTCGCGGGCCGCCAGCAGAGTGCCCGCCAGAGACTGCCGGTAGGGCAGCAACTTTCTTGCCTTTTCCGGCTTCGAGGCGTTGCGGATTCTTCGGGTCAAGGGATCACTTTTTCTATTTAACGTGTTAAATATATCCCCTTACGGGGGAGAGGTGGCAACCGATGATCGCAGGAAACATCTATGGTGTTGTCCTGAATGACCGCCCGCAGCTTGCGCAAATGGCGGGCGATTTTGCAATGCCGCCTTACAGGAAGCCGCCCCAAGCGCCGGTTCTGTATATCAAGACGCGCAATTGCCTGGCGTCCGGCGGCGGCGATATCGCGCTGGACACCGGCCTCGTCCAAGTCGAAGTCGCGGCGACTCTTGGGCTGCTGTTTGGCCGCGCCGCCACGCAGATATCGCGTGAGAACGCGCTGGACTGCGTGTCGGGCATTTGCCTGGCGCTGGACGTCAGCGAGCCGGAAGCCAGCTATTACCGCCCCGCCGTGCGGCAGCGCTGCCGCGACGGGTTCCTGCCGCTGGGGAATTTCAGCGCCTTTGACCCCAAACGTCTCGGCGCCAGCATCGGCACCTCGATCAATGGCGCGGCCGTCCATGCCTGGTCGCGGGAAAGACTGGCGCGGGGTGCCGCGGCTTTGATCGCCGACATCAGCAGCTTCATGACATTGGCGGCCGGAGACCTGTTGCTGATCGGATTGCCCCACGATGCGCCCCGCGCGGGTCCCGGCGACCGGGTGGATGTGACATGCGACGGCCTCTCCCCGCTTGCCATTCGCTTCAAATCCGGGAGGGCCGAATGAAGCGCGCCCGCATCGCCCATAAAGGGTCCGCCGTCTGGGCCGAGCTCGTCGACCATGACAACGCGCTGCGCCTCGGCAATGGCGAGACAATTCCTGCCGCCGATGCGCATTGGCTGGCGCCGGTCACGCCAGGCGCTTCGATTTTTGCCCTGGGCCTCAACTATGCCGACCATGTCAAAGAACTGGGCTTCAAGACCAAGGAGCCGCCGCTTATTTTCCTGAAAGGCATGAATACGCTGGTGGGCCATCTGGGCACCACGGTGCGGCCGGACGACGCCAATCAGATGCATCCGGAATGCGAGCTG